>CAYTFT010000122.1:0-7240 GCA_964437155.1 uncultured Chitinophagales bacterium
ATTGCAGTGTATTTTTTACTTTATCCTCTTGAGATTTAAGCCATTGAGACCAACGCAACGAAGAGGGGCGTAAGGTTAATTCATATCGAACCAAAATGCCTGCATCCAAAACGCCATCGGCCAAGGCTTGAAGGGTTAAAGCTTTAAATTTTTGATTTGAGTCTAAAGGATAAATATTTGAATTGGGTTTAAGCGAATTTAAATATTCACAAATGACTCTAGAATCTACGTAAGTGTGCGAACCCACCACCAAAGCTGGAATTTTATTTAAAGGATTTTGTGTTCTGAATCAATCACAGGCGGCCCCTCATAACTGACGGTGAATTCCAATCCATAAATACTGTCAACCGGTATGAGTTCTATCCCAAGCATGACAGGAATTTCATGGTATCCGGGTGTCAATACCAATCCTGCAGTGTTGAGCCAAATCGGAATACCACCTTCGTCACCCATTTTATAGTTATTTATCGGATGATCGAATGTGTAATTTGCAAGTATCCCGGTTGTATCATCTGCATTGATAATGCCATCGCCCCGGCAATCTGCATATTTAGCATTTAGATCAGGACTGATTAAATCAGGCCAGACATCACATGAATTTCCGATCCAGAATATAGAAGTGCTGTCGCGCGTTGGACCTGTATATGCGTATCCGGCACCGACAGCCAACAGATCAGACATATCAACGATACCCGTATTGTCCGCATCGCCCGGCCATACGCAATTAAAAATGCATCCCGGTAAATTACCGATCGTGTCTGATCGCATGATCAGGTATTCCTCATCCACTCCGATATGATTGACAAGTCCGCCGACGGTGAGTGGATAATCATCATCATCATTTACGATGGATGAAATATCCATCAGCGGTTCATCCGGTACAATTAAGGATTGATCAATAATATTTCCGGAGGCATCTATATGCAATAATTTTGACTGTACCGTATCCGCGGAAATAAATTCCGTTACTGTTAAATACCAGGTATTATCCTGCATCCAGACCGCATCCCCGCCTACACTCTTAATGCCACCAGTGCTGTATAATGTATCGAAAACTAAATTGGGTGGTCCACCGGTTGTATCAAATACGGCAAAATAAATTGCAGAAGAATCGAATTTATTACCCGTTAAATTAAAGAATGCATCATCATACCCTTTTATCGAATTTATGAAAACCGAATCGGTCGGCAGATCCTGATAAACCAACGGGACATTTTCGTAGAATTGCCAAATAAAGGGTGTAATATTAGGACCGGCAGAACCCGTGATGACAAAAACGCCCGGGTAATAATTGACAGAGGATGTAATCATATAGTCATCCTGCCAAATTGAGTTTGGAAACGGGTATGAAACAACCGAGCCGGGTTCATCCAATGTCCTGACGGTGTTTAAAATGATATCTCCGGCACTATGGTAATAAACTATTATTGAATCGTAACCAGTGATCGCTGCATAGGTTGTCGGTCCTGAAAAATCCGGCGCGGGATCCGACCAGATCTCTGAGGTCACATCTAAATCTCCGGAAATTAGATTAAGCGCGACCACCCAGGGGTTTTTTGTCGCATTTGCATACCCGGTAACGATAACCAGACTATCTTCCTCATGGATTAACACACTGATCGGAATTTCCTGAGCAGCATTTTTACCAAGTGCAGTTTCCCAGATCTTGTGTCCGGAAGGATCAACTTTCACTACCATGAAGGTGCAGGTATCCGGTTCACCCCCTTCTATGCAGGCAACATAATCACCGGAAGCAGTCCGGGCGATATCTTTCACCCGGTCAAATCCAATATGTCCGCCGGTGACTGCCCAGGGTGTTTGCGCTTTCACTTCCTGGGCATAGCAGAGCAGGATCAGTGTCATGATCCTGTATAAAACTGTTCGTACATGTGCCTTTGTCTTCATCACTGCTTCAAAGATGTAGTGAGATTTTATGTGATTCAAGTATTATTTTGTTGATTTGTAAGTAGAAATATTAGATTAAAATTATGTAAGTTATTGATATACAGTAAAATATAATCATAATATATGGGAGATTATAATTATATACTAACCTCTGTATTTTGGAGGATTTACAGATCGCTGACCAAACAGGAGGCCTTTGCGTTTATAGCATTTGTAGAAAGAGGTGGGTTTCGTTCAGGTACACAATTGTCTTCATTCGCGAAAACTTTTTACCGGATGCATCAGTCGGGTTCTGCAAAAAGCAGGGAGGAGATATATGCTTCTGCCCTGGGCAATAAAAAATATCACAGGCAGATGATGAATAATTATTTGTCAGAATTAAAAAAACTGTTATTCAGATATTTAGAAAAACAATGGTTTGAGGACAGGTCTTTGTTACAAAAACTGGCCATTTCAGAATCATTATTCTCCAGAGGGTTATTGAAAGAATTTGAGAAAGAGGTCTCACCTGAAAAAGGAAATCAGGAATTACGTTCTCCGGAGGAATATTATTATCAGTTTCGGATCGGGCGACTGCGTGATGAATTTGCGGCCACGCAATCAAAAAAAAGAAAATACGATTTGCTTGAACCTGCGATTGGTCATTTTAAAATGTATTATCTGATTGAAATGTTGCGTATGCAATGCGAACTCGTCAACAGAAAAAATCTGCGTTCGCAGGCGTATGATGAAAAACAAATGACTGCATTTACAAATTATTTTAATGCAGCGGAGGAAGCGATACGGGATGAGCCACTCATAAGCTTATATCATGCGGTTTACTGTTTTCTGCAGGACGATACTGACGATGCTGCCTACCATCGGTATAAAATGCTGCTTTTGCGGAATGTGAGGTCATGTTCTGCTGAGATTGCCCGCGAATTATGTTTGTATGCACAGAATCAATGCATCAGGCATATTAATAAAAACAACGACAGGTACCTAAAGGAGTTACTCGATGTGTACGACCTTATGTTGCGCGAAAATCTGATGTATGATGGCCCCTACATGACGCAATATACTTTTAAAAATTATGTTACTGTTGCCTTGCGTTTAAAAGCTTTTGACGGAGCATTTTCTTTTATACATAAGTACGCGGATAAATTACATCCTGATCAGCGCGAAGACGCTCTGCATTACAATCTTGCCGCTGTATATTATGAAGAAAATAAATTTGATGCGGCACTTACCGAATTGAATCATATCTCAATCGCCGATCCTGTGTATTATCTCGATTCCAGATCCATCCTGCTAAAGATCTATTTTCGGGATAATGATTTTGAAGCGCTGGCATCACTCTACCATTCAGTAAGGGTCTATCTTCTGCGTGGACATCAACTGACACGAAAACAGGCTGATCTTTACCGATATCTTTTTTTGTATACCTATCGCTTGTCACGGATTATTCAGCAGGCTCCGTACGTTAACAAAGCAGCCTCCCGTAAAAAACTGGAAGTCCTTATAAACAAAATTCAATCTGCGGATGTTGCCAATAAAACCTGGCTGCTGGGCATGGCACAGGCACTTACGTAAATGTTTCAAAACCGGACTATGTAACCTATAACATGATTGTGGTTTTTATAATCTCACAAACATTTTACAATCACCATGCAATTTCACATGCATTTCTGTCGTAAATTAGTGTCTGAATATTCGGGTATGAAGGGAATTGTCAGGTATCTCCTAAGTTTTATCTTGATCATAAATGTATCGGCGGTCTTTGCCACCCATAACAGGGCAGGAGAGATCACGTATACACATATCGTAAATAATACCTACGAATTCACCATCACAACGTATACGGATCCTGCTTCGCTTGCAAACCGCGATGCTCTGGTAATTGACTGGGGCGATGGCGATACGGCAACCCTGCCCCGCGTGAGTGTCGAACTGCTTACCGATGTCGTTCAGAAAAATCAATATATCGGCACACATACATTTGCCGGTCCCGGGACATTTGTGATCAGCATGGTTGACCCTAACCGTGTGGAAGGAATTCTCAATATTGACGGTTCCGTAAATGTGCCCTTCTGCCTGATCGATACGGTAGTGATCTACGACCCGCTTACACTCGGATATAACAGTTCGCCCGTATTGCTGAATCCGCCTATTGATTACGCGAATATCGGTGAGATATTTATCCATAACCCCGATGCGTTTGATGCCGATGGCGATTCGCTTTCCTATGAATTCATAGTGCCGTATCAATACCCCGGACTCGTTGTTCCCGGATATGAATACCCGGATGACAATACCACCTGCACAGATACGGATAATTTTACGATCAATACGTTCAACGGGGATGTCATCTGGGATGTGCCTTCCTGCAGCGAAGGGATATACAATTTTGCCATCCTGATTTCTGAATACCGCAACGGCGTGAAACTTGGTTCCATCGTCCGGGATATGGAGATATTCGTGGAGAAAACGAGCAATCATGCACCCGTCATTTCTGAACTGAACGATACCTGTGTTTACGCCGGCGAGGACCTGGTGATCTTGGTTACGGCAACGGATCCGGATGTAACGCAAACCATCACCCTCACTGCCGACGGAGGTCCCCTTTTTATTGATGTGAGTCCCGCAGAATTTATTTCCACTCCCGATCAGGCTTTGGTGGAAGGCACCTTCCAGTGGCAAACAGTATGTGACCACGTGCGGTCGCAGTTTTATCAGGTGGTTTTCAGGGCAGAAGATGATTTTCATATCGGTGCCGATGATATTCCGCTCGTTGACCTTGAAACCTGGCTGATCACGGTTGTCGGACCGCCGCCGGTTATTCTGGATGCTGTTCCTGCTTCCAATCAGATCACCGTTACGTGGCAGGAGCCTTATACCTGTGCAGATGCCGAAAACTTTCTCGGATTTTCGGTCTGGCGCAAGATCGGTTGCGATTCCATCGAATTTGATAAATGCCAGCGCGGATTGAACGGAACCGGCTACGACTCGATCGCTTTTGTGGAGGATGCTTATTCATATATTGATAATGCTGTGGTATACGGACAGGAATATTCCTACCGCATTGTCGCCGAATTTGGTGAACACAGCGATATCGCTCCCGATTTTATTTATAACCGCGTGGCGGGTGCACCTTCCGATAATGTATGTGCTGAATTAAAACGCGACCTTCCGATCATTAATCATGCAAGCGTACGAAAAACAAGTTCAACAAATGGTTCTGTGTATGTCGGATGGTATAAACCGCTTGGAACAGATCTGGATACAACCATTTTTATTCCGCCGTATAAATATGAAGTGTTGCGTTATGACGGATTTACCGGCGCAGGAACAGAGACGCTTATTGCAACATTTACAGCCGGTAATTTTTATGATTTAACCGATACATTGTATATCGATACGATGCTCAATACCCTGAACCAGGCGTATACGTATAAAATTAAATTTTATTTTACCGAAGCAGGAAATTTCAAATTACTCGGTGCAACGCAGACAGCCTCCACCGTTTTTTTAAATGCTGCACCCGGTGATAATAAATTAAATCTCACATGGGAATTTAATGTACCGTGGATCAATCAGAAATTTGATGTCTACAAAGAAACACCCACCGGTTCCGATAATTATACATTGCTAGCCACCACAACAGAACCGGCCTATACCGACAGCCTGCTCGCAAACGGGGAAACCTATTGCTATTATATCAAGGCGTTTGGAAAATATACGGTGGAAAGTTTACCGGATACATTGATCAATTTCTCCCAGATTAAATGTGCGGTTCCTGTAGACAATGAACCACCGTGTGCACCGGTGCTGACGGTGAAGAATATTTGTATGGAAACCGGAATTACACAAGTGAATGAATCGGATCTGAAGAATAATCTCTTCTGGACAAATCCGAATCATAGCTGCGCAGATGATGTTATCGGATATTATATTTATTATTCAACACAGGAAGGCCAGCAACTGGTTTTGCTTGACAGTATTTTTTCCGGAGAGGATACTTCCTTTGTGCATGATAATTTATTATCAATAGCCGGATGTTATGCAGTGGTTGCTATCGATTCCTTTAATAATCAGAGTCCGCTGAGCAATGTTGTATGCGTGGATAATTGTGCCGATTATATTTTACCGAATACATTTACGCCGAACGGCGACGGATTTAATGATCTGTTCACGCCGATACTTCCGTTTTTATTTATCGACCATGTCGATATGAAAATTCTCGACCGCTGGGGAAATCTGGTATTCACAACAACAGACCCGATGCTGAACTGGGACGGAAAGGATATGCATACCGGTAAAGATGTGAGTGAAGGTGTTTATTATTATACCTGCACCGTATTCGAGATAACGGTTGGCGGAGTGAAGCCCTTCCCGCAACCGAAGAAAGGTTTCATTCAGTTGTACCGCGAAAACAAGAACGAATAAATCGCACTGACTTGATTTTTCTACCTTTGCCGGATGTTCACGGGCATTATTGAAACAACAGGAACGGTTACGGATCTCCGCAGGGAAGGAGAGAATCTCCATATTACTATTCAGTCGGATATTTCTTCTGCATTGCATATTGATCAGAGTGTTTCACATAATGGGATTTGTCTTACCGTTGTTGCTGTAAACGGACTTTCACATGGAGTTACTGCTGTTCGGGAAACTATTTTTAAAACAAATCTGGATGCACTGAAGGCAGGCGATAGGATCAATCTTGAACGTTGCCTGCAAATGGGCGGACGTCTCGACGGTCATATCGTGCAGGGACATGTGGATACAACCGCTTCGCTCATTTCCGTTGAAGATCAAAACGGAAGCTACTTGCTTACCTTTTTACTGGATCCGCAACACACAAAATATATCGTGGACAAAGGAAGTATAAGTGTCAATGGTATCAGTCTCACCGTTGTAAAAGCCGAAGCAGATAGATTTTCGGTTGCAATTATTCCATATACCTGGGAAAATACAAATCTCCGGGAACTGCAGTACGGAAATAAAGTCAATATTGAATTTGATATCATCGGGAAGTATGTCGAAAGAATGATGCAGGTGTAATTTGCTGATGTGCTGATTTGATGATAGGCTGATGAATTGATTCCGATTTAAGGGAATTATCCGGGAAACAGGAAGATGAATTTTATCGAAACAGGAGATATGAAGTAACCTGTAAGTTCTGGTTTAATAAATTGTTTTTTACCTTTAATAAAAATCCGAATATGTTTCGTTGCCTTATTGCCCTAATCATTCTGCTGCAATCATCAGGAATTTTTGCGCAATATAATCCGATAGATTCTTGTAATTTCGATACGGGTGAGCCATGTGCATTTCTCCAGCCGATCGACAGCGG
>CAYTFT010000123.1:0-7236 GCA_964437155.1 uncultured Chitinophagales bacterium
ATGCATTTCAATATTCATAGAATATCGTTTGCATGATTTCCCTTTTCGTTCGGTGCGGACACCGGCCGATAATCCCGAATACATTGGAAAACCTGTTTCCGGTTTTCTTTTTATATTTAGCGGAAATTATACAACCAAATTCAACCTTATGAGCGAACCAATTGATGAAATATTTGCAGCAGAGCATACCGAAAAGGATGCAGCATTGGATAAAATCCGGAACTTTGAGGGGAAATATCCTAAACAACTCTGGAGCTTATTTACAGTGGAGATGTGGGAGCGTTTTTGTTTTTACGGAATGCGCGGAATGCTCACTGTATTTATGGCAAGTCAGCTCGGCCTCACCGACAAAGCTGCGAATCTCCAGTATGGCGCCATCCAGGCCTTTGTGTATGCATTCACTTTTATTGGCGGCCTCTTCGCCGATAAAATACTGGGTTTCAGAAAATCACTATTCTGGGGTGCGCTGATGATGATCGCCGGCGGATTTATTATCGCCGCTTCACCCGAACAATTCTTTTATATCGGTATTTGTTTTTCCATTATCGGGACAGGATTTTTTAAACCGAATATTTCCTCCATGGTAGGACAATTATATCGTGATGGCGATAGCCGCCGTGATGCAGGATTCAGCCTTTTTTATGCAGGTATCAACCTCGGCGCAACACTCGGCGGATTTCTTATGGTATATGTGGGACTGCATGTTTCATGGAGCATTGCGTTTTCACTCGTAGGAATTGTAATGACGATCAGTTTAATTACTTTCTGGTTTTCACAACGATCGCTCGGGCCGATTGGACTCTCTCCTTTAAAATCACATATTGCTCCTTCCAAAAAACGTGTGTATGAAGTGGCAACGTATATCGGTTCATTATTGGTTTTACCATTGATCCTTATCCTTGTGAAGAACAGTAATTACACAGATATGGTCATGTATATCGTCGGCCCAGCTGCTCTTCTTTATGTATTATATGAAATGCGTAAATACAATCCGGAAGAAGTTAAAAAATTACGTGCAGCACTGATCTTTATTATATTCTCGATTTTCTTCTGGGCGTTTTTTGAACAAAGCGGCGGGTCACTCGCTTTATTTGCATACAATAATCTGCATGATTCCTTATTCGGTATAAAAGGTATCGATCCAAATGTTGTGAACAATACATCGAATTCTATTTTCGTCATCATTTTCGCCGCACCACTCGGTATTTTATGGATTTGGCTCGCAAAACGAAAAAAAGAGCCCAATGCAGGCGCTAAATTCGGACTGGGATTTTTATTGCTCGCTCTCGCATTCTTTATTTTTTATTCAACCATTCATTTTGCAGATGCTGAAGGACTTACCTCTCTCGAAATATTTACGCTCGGATATTTTGTCATCACCTTTGGTGAATTATGTCTGTCGCCGATCGGCCTGTCACTCATGACAAAACTGTCTCCGCAGCCGATGCAGGGACTCATGATGGGGATGTGGTTCCTCGCCAGCGCTTACGGACAATATGTTGCCGGATTATTGGGCGCCGGTATGAGCACCGCCGACGAAAATGCAACGGCTATGGAAAAATTAGTAGCCTACACAAATGGATATCAGCAACTGGCCATTTATGCATTAGGAGCAGGTGTGCTTCTGCTGTTGTTATCTCCCTGGATCAAAAAACTCATGGGATCAACGAAGTGATAGCAGCAGGTATGTGATGAATCGCACGATTCGATAAAGCTAAAATATTTAGATTTGTATCCGCTTCAACTTTTGTTGAGGCGGATTTTTTTATGGAAATACTGGGCTATTTCGGCGCATTGCTCGTAGGACTCTCTCTTGGCCTTTTTGGCGCAGGCGGAAGTATTTTAACTGTGCCCGTGTTATTTTATTTATTCGGAATGAGCGCAGTCCAATCCACGACACATTCCTTATTTATTGTCGGATTTACCGCACTCATTGGTGTAATACCGAATATGGTCCATAAAAATATCAGCTACCGTACCGCAATTATTTTCTTTGTTCCATCCATGATCGCAGTGTATGTAACACAGCGTTTTTTAATGCCTGCCATCCCCGAGCATTTATTTACCGTTTCAGGAATTACCATTACAAAGGAAATTGCTATTCTGATATTCTTCGCCATTATCATGATCCTGGCATCACGCTCCATGATTAGGCAACGCAATACAGAGGAAAGGGAAATAACTGCTGAAGAAAAAATTAATTATCCGGTGATCATTATTTCCGGACTTATCATTGGAACCATTGCCGGCATTGTTGGCGCCGGCGGCGGGTTTCTGATAATTCCGGCCCTGGTTGTATACGCGCATATTCCTATCAAAAAGGCAGTCGGCACTTCGCTGCTGATAATCGCCATAAATTCGATGGTTGGATTTCAGGGTGCAATGGGCGCCGGACAGGACATAAACTGGCGATTTATTTTTGAATTCTCTGCACTCACCGGTGCGGGCATTCTGATCGGTGCACGCTTCGCGAGATTTGTCAACGCAAAAAAACTAAAATCCGCATTCGGATGGTTTGTTCTGGTAATGGGAATTTATATAATCATAAAGGAATTATTTTTGGACCTCTGAGGTTTTAAATGGTGTCTCCCAAAAAAATTAAAATGTCAAAAAAGGTGATCATCGCAGGAATTATTTTGCTGATTATTTCAGTCTTTCTCGTCACAAAAAATATAAGGGCCCAGGTGCATGTATCCAACGGCGCCTACGATGTGATGCTTTCCACCCTGCTCACACACAATGTGCCCGAGATCAGCGTGGAGGCATGTGCTGTTGATTCGGGATTTACATTTATCGATGCCCGCGAATCCGGCGAATTTAAAGTGAGTCATATCCGAAATGCCGTTTGGTCGGGGTATGATGATTTTAATATCCATCGCCTCGACAGCCTCGCTAAAGAAGAAAAGATCGTTGTCTATTGTTCGGTCGGGTATCGCAGTGAAAAAATTACGGAAAAACTCATAGCTGCGGGATTTAAAAATGTTTCCAATTTATACGGCGGTATTTTCGAATGGGTGAACACCGGCCATGTTGTGGTGGACATGGAGAATAACCCTACACAGAAGGTTCACGCATATTCTAAGAAATGGTCCGTTTGGCTCACAAAAGGGGAGAAGGTTTACGAATGACAGGTGATTAAAGTCACATACGGATGCTGACTTTCTTCAGAACTTTGCATCCGGAAAGTGTAACCTTATCAGCATGCAGAAATATACCGATATTTTCCTTTCTTCATTTTCAGATTACGGCAGATATTTATGGCAGGAGATCCTGCATCCGCACTGGAGCAATTATTTCTACTGGCTCATTGCAGTGAGTATGCTGTTCTGGATGCTGGAAATATTTTTTCCCTGGCGGAAGGATCAGCCGCGCATTCGTCAGGATTTTTTTCTGGACGGATTTTATATGTTTTTCAACTTCTTTTTATTTTCTCTCATCGGATTTAATGCTGTCTCGAATGTTGGTGTGGAATTATTTAACGATGCACTGCGCAGTATCGGCATAACAAACGGAATTGCAATCCGGGTAAATGCATTACCGCTCTGGGCAAAACTTGTTTTCGCTTTTTTACTGAAGGATTTTATTCAGTGGAACGTGCATCGTCTTCTGCATTCAAATAAAAAGCTCTGGCAATTTCATAAGGTGCATCACAGTGTAAAGCAAATGGGATTTGCGGCGCATCTGCGCTTTCACTGGATGGAGAATGTGGTGTACCGAACGATTCAATATATCCCACTTGCGATGCTGGGTTTTGGTATTAATGATTATATCGTTGCAAATATGATCGCGCTCACAATCGGCCATTTTAATCACGCGAATATCAATGTCCCGATCGGGCCGCTGAAATACATATTCAATAATCCGCAAATGCATATCTGGCATCATGCTAAACATGTTCCGCCGGAATACCGGAATGGATTAAATTTCGGCATCAGTCTCAGTATATGGGATTTTCTTTTTCGCACTGCGCATATTCCGCATTCGGGTCGCGATATTGAACTCGGCTGGCCGGGCGATGAAGAATTTCCGCGCGATTTTATCCGGCAGGAGATCTACCCGGCCGGTAAAAAGGATAATTGATTTTCCACTGCAAAAAATAGCTGTGCCGCCGGTTTCCCGGTAAAAATCACCATAAAAGATCAACGGCTCCGGCGTTTAAGTTTTATATTTGCCGGGATGAGCCTCACCTACAAAAGAATACTCCTGAAACTGAGCGGAGAAGCCCTCATGGGCAATCAGAATTATGGTATTGACCCCGAACGCGTGAATCAATATGCGGCCGAGATCAAAACAATTTCAGATGCGGGAGCGGAGGTCGCCATAGTGATCGGCGGCGGAAATATTTTCAGGGGCATGAGCGGACTCGGCTCCGGAATAGACCGGGCGCAAGGCGATTATATGGGTATGCTGGCAACGGTGATCAATGGTATGGCGCTGCAGAGTGCACTCGAAAATGCCGGCGTTTTCACCCGTATGTTGTCTGCAATAAAAATGGAGCAGATCTGTGAACCGTATATCCGGCGACGTGCCATGCGTCATCTGGAAAAAGGACGCATTGTGATCTTCGGAGCAGGAACGGGAAATCCATATTTTACAACCGATACAGCTGCGAGTTTGCGGGCCGTTGAGGTGGAAGCTGATGTTATTCTCAAAGGGACAAGAGTGGACGGCGTATATACGGCCGATCCGGAAAAAGATCCTGCCGCTACACGGTTTGAAAGGATTACCTTTAAAGAAGTGATCGCTAAAAATCTGAACGTAATGGACATGACAGCGTTCACTTTATGTGAGGAGAATAACCTTCCCATCATTGTTTTTGACATGAATAAAAAGGGAAACCTGATGCAGGTAATGCAAGGGGCAAATGTGGGAACACTGGTTACAAATAAAATTGACTGATATTTTTAAAATTATAATTCTATCCCGAAAATAATTTCACCCCGGTGCGTTATTCGGGAATAAAGAATTGAATGTATATCTGATTTTTTCAACGCATAACAAAAAAACCATGCACGAAGACGAACTGAATCTTGTAATTGAAATGGCCACAGAAAATAATCAGAAGGCCATTAAACATCTCGAAGTTGAATTATCACATGTGCGTGCCGGAAGAGCAAGCCTGGCAATTCTGGATAATGTCCGTGTCGATTATTACGGTGCTTTAACACCATTGCATCAGGTGAGTAATCTGGCTACACCCGATGCAAGAACAATCACTATTCAGGCCTGGGACAAGAAAATGCTCGGTGAAATTGAAAAAGCCATTCTTGCTGCCAATGTCGGATTAACACCGATCAATAACGGAGATATCATTCGCCTTGTAATGCCGCCACTCACCGAAGAAAGAAGAAAGGAACTCGTGAAGCAGGTAAAACATATGGGAGAGAGCACTAAAGTCGGGATTCGCAATAACAGAAAAGAAGCTAACGAAGAAATTAAGAAATTACAAAAGGACGGCCTCGCCGAAGACCTCGCCAAAGACGGTGAGGACCAGGTGCAAAAACTTACCGATAAATTCATCGCCGAAGTCGATAAGCATTTGCACATCAAGGAAACCGAGATCATGACGGTGTGAGGAGGACCGGGAGACGAGAGACGAGAAACGAGAGTCGGGAATCGAGAGACGAGAATCGTAATGTGTGAATCATTATATTGTATTTATAACCCTTAAAATATGTTCTTATGTTTCTTGATTTAAAGCATAAAAATTTGGACATTTATAAATGTTCCAAACAAATGGCAATAATGTGTTTTGATGTAATAAAGTCGTTTCCTGAGGAACAGAGATATGCATTAGTGAGTCAAATCAGACGGGCTGCATTGTCTGTTGTACTAAATATTGCTGAAGGATCGGCAAGGAAGTCGGCGAGTGAAAGAAAGCGCTTTTATGAAATTGCGAGAAGTTCGCTGGTTGAGTTAGATGCCGGATTAGATGTTGCAAACGATTCGGATATTATGCGACATCATAAATTAGATGATTTAGGAAATTTAATTATCAGGACTTATCAGATGTTAACTAAAATGATATATACTGCAGAGGTGTGAGTTTTAGAATCAGGATAATCCGGTCACGATTCACGTCTCTCGATTCTCGATTCATGAAAGAAAGGTTAATCAAATTACATATAATAAAATCCGAATAAAAGATGAAAGGTCTCCGAATCGAAAAAGATACCATGGGCACCGTAGAGGTTCCTGCCGATGTTTACTGGGGAGCGCAAACGCAGCGTTCGATCCTCAATTTTCCTATTGCACAGGATATTAATAAAATGCCGAAGGAAATTATCGGTGCATTCGCCTATCTGAAAAAGGCTGCGGCGTTGACGAATTATCAGCTCGGGGTGCTCGACAAAGAAAAATGCGATATTATCGCAAAAGTTTGCGATGAGATACTCGAAGGAAAACTCAGCGATCAGTTTCCACTCGTGGTATGGCAAACGGGCAGCGGCACCCAAAGCAATATGAACGTGAATGAGGTGATCGCCTACAGGGCACATGTGCTGCTGGGCGGAAATCTGATGGATGAAAAGAAAAAAATCCATCCGAATGATGATGTAAATAAATCGCAATCCAGTAACGATACATTCCCGACGGCCATGCATATCGCCGCATATAAAATTCTGATCGGCACCACAATTCCCGGAATTGAAAAACTGCGCAATACGCTCGCAGCAAAATCAAAGGAATTTATGCATGTGGTGAAGATCGGCCGCACGCATTTTATGGATGCAACGCCGCTTACACTCGGACAGGAAATGAGCGGATATGTTTCACAGCTCGACCACGGATTAAAAGCAATTAAAAATACACTCGCACATTTAAGCGAACTCGCATTGGGCGGTACTGCAGTCGGCACCGGCATCAACACACCCGAAGGATATGCAGAAAGTGTAGCAGCAAATATTGCTGCATTGACAGGATTACCATTTATCACCGCCGAAAATAAATTCGAAGCATTAGCGGCACACGATGCTATTGTGGAAGCACATGGCGCATTGAAAACTGTGGCCGTTTCACTTATGAAAATTGCCAATGATATCCGTATGCTGTCGAGCGGACCCAGAAGCGGGATCGGCGAAATACATATTCCCGATAACGAACCCGGTTCCTCCATCATGCCCGGAAAAGTAAATCCAACACAATGCGAAGCATTAAGTATGGTCGCAGCGCAGGTGATGGGAAATGATGTCGCCATAAATATCGGCGGCGCAACCGGGCATTTTGAGCTGAATGTTT
>CAYTFT010000124.1:0-2441 GCA_964437155.1 uncultured Chitinophagales bacterium
GCTTAACGGAACCCATTTATGCAGAGGTCGAGATCACAGATAATAATCAGGAAGTTACCGTTCCGGATATCGTCATTGAAAAAAGATAAGTGAATAATTTAATCGAAATACTCAACAGGTTTGGGCCCATCACGCTTGCAGAAATGGAAGCCGTCGAATTAATGGACAGAAAGGATACTAAATATTTTTTCGACAGAACCAAATTAGCCTCTATTCTCCAGCTGCTTGAACCCGATTATAAGGTACTTACCATCAACAATGACAGGCTGTTCAACTACCGCAATATTTATTACGATACACAGGATTTCTTTTTTTATACGCAGCATCATAATAAACGGGTGAACAGATATAAGATCAGGATCAGGCAATATGTGGAGAGCAACCTGAATTTCCTCGAAATTAAATTTAAGACCAACACGAAGAGAACGATCAAATCCAGGATCAAAATTCCTGCATTCACAGATGTGTTCACACCCGAAGCAAGAGAATTCATTGAATTACATACACCGTTCAAGGCAGATGACCTGCGCCCTACCCTGCGCAATGATTTCAAACGATTCACGCTGGTGAACCGCAATATGCGTGAACGCGCAACCATTGACACAGACCTTGTGCTGGATATTCCGGGCGAACACAGGCATTTCAGTCAGCTCTGCATTGCCGAATTAAAACTCGACAGTTCTTCTTCAGGTTCGCCATTTAAGGTCGCCATGCGCGATAATTTTTGTCCCGAAATGCGCATCAGTAAATACAGCGTTGGTGCCGCATTTATGTACGGCCAGCTGAAACAAAACAATTTTAAGGAGAAAAAAATACGAATAAACAGAATAGAACATGCTACTACAACTCTTACAACAAACAGCTGAAGCTGATTCCGGCGAAAAGGATTTCAGGATCATGGATCTGAAATTATATGATTCTGATATATGGGATATGCTTATCCGGTTCCTTTTCAATACGCTGATCGTTTACATACTCGTTAAACTTGTTTACAGAAGCGACAAAAAGAATAAGAATTATGCATTTACTTTTTATGTCTTTAACACGATCGTTTTCTTTTTATGTTTTATGATGAACAATGTGAAGCTCGATATGGGGTTTGCCTTTGGATTATTTGCCGTCTTTTCCATTCTCCGGTACAGAACCATCAGTATTCCGCTAAAGGAGATGACCTACCTTTTTATCACCATCGCAATTGCAGTTATCAATGCGCTCACAACCAAAAAGGTAACTTTTGTTGAGCTCGTTTCTACGAATCTTATTTTACTGGCAACCACGTATTTACTCGAGCGCCTCTGGTATAAGGAAGGATTGAGTGAGCAGACGATAGAATATGAAAAGATCGAACTGATTAAGCCCGATAAACGTCCGGAAATGATGGCCGATCTCAAGAACAGAACCGGTCTTGATATCCGCACGTTTGAGATCATGTCCACCGACTTCCTGCGGGATATGGCGCGCGTAAAAATTTACTACAAGGCGATCACACAAAGTGAAGGTGATGAGGAAATGGATGATGACGATGATGATTAAAAAGAGTGCGTGCATATCATGTCTTGTTTTATTATGCAGTCTGCGGATCTCCTACGGACAGAATACCGATCTCGGCGGCTGGGCGAATGCAGGCTTCGGATTTGATATTATCGGTGATCTCTCCGGTGAGATCAGTGAGGAAGTAAGATATAATTTCAGTATTGCAGAATTGTATCAGACAAATACGGATATAGCGCTGGGATATAAATTCAATAAGCACCTGAAAGTTTCTGCTGATTACAGGTATTCTATCCGGCCGACAAAGCGTGTGAACCGGACGGGTATCGCAGTCAGCTATAAACAAGGTGTTCAGGATTTTGATTTTACTTTCAAGACCCGGTTTTTATATGCCTTCACGCCCGATGCGCAGGAAGGTTCTGCCTGGCGCAATAAACTTACAGCGGCATATAAGATCAATAAACAATTCAGTCCGTTTGTTTCCGGAGAATTATTTTATTCCCTATCCAACCAGATAGACCAGCTGGATAATTACAGGCTGGAAGCTGGATTAAATTACGATCTCAATAAGCACAATGAATTTTCGTTCGGGTATTTGTATGATCACGAGTTTAATGTAAACAATCCGACTACGATGCATATTTTCACTATCGGATATTTTTATTCGTTATAATTATTGCAAAAAGGGGAAACAGCAGCATCTGCTCCCGGAATCTATTTTCGCAGATTTACTCGCTCAGTAAACCACGGCATCAGCCAATATATCCTATTGCCATATCAGATGTCACATAAGAAAATCGCACTGCGCCCTGCAGGAAAATAATCAGCAGAATGAAACCGCGATATAACTTATCTACGAAAGATTTATAATAGATTGAATATCCCGGCGGTTTGGCGGGGACGCCAACCGCAGTAGGAAATAAGGTGCTGTTTGTGCGGGCACAAACAGC
>CAYTFT010000124.1:2541-7233 GCA_964437155.1 uncultured Chitinophagales bacterium
CGGGGACGCCAACCGCAGTAGGAAATAAGGTGCTGTTTGTGCGGGCACAAACAGCATGCAAATCTTCCAAACAATTGTGCTGTTAACTGCAGCAATTGCTTTTGTAAATTATCTCGGATGGTACGCACCAATGACATTAATCACTTTCACCTTTCTGACAGTTGCTTACCTTTGACAGTGATATTCCGGTTTCACTTTTTAATAATCATAGCATGGATACGCTGAACAGATTTCATATTTCCGAATGGCTGAAAGGCTTGCAGGATCATATTTGCCGGGCGCTGGAGAAAACAGATCAGAAGGGTATTTTTGAAGAAGAACACTGGCAGCGCGAAGGCGGCGGAGGTGGCATTACCCGTGTTATTCAGAATGCAAATACACTGGAAAAGGGCGGTGTGAATTTTTCGGAGGTGCATGGTATTCTCCCGGAAAAAATACAGAAAGCACTGGATGTGCACGGACATGATTTTTATGCAACCGGTGTATCAATTGTGATGCATCCTTTTAGTCCGATGGTTCCCATTATCCATATGAACGTGCGGTATTTCGAAGTGAGCAGCGGAGAAAAATGGTTCGGCGGCGGCATAGATCTTACACCAATCTATATTGATATTGAACAGGCAAAACAATTTCATATACAACTGAAAAATGTTTGTGATGCGCATGCGCCTTCGTATTATCCTGCCTTTAAAAAATGGGCAGATGATTATTTTTATATCGCACATCGCAAAGAAACGCGGGGGATCGGGGGAATTTTCTTTGACAGGCTTTCGGCGACAAAAGAAATTACACTGAGCGAACGGTTTAATTTTGTTAAAGACGTGGGGAATTTATTTGCGCCTGTGTATACAACTCTCCTGGCATCGAATAAAGATCTGCATTACAGAAAAACCGAAAAGCATTTTCAATTGATACGCAGAGGCCGGTATGCTGAATTTAATCTGGTGTATGACAAGGGCACTAAATTCGGTCTGGATACTGAGGGCAGAACCGAATCCATTCTGATGAGTCTCCCGCCACAGGCGAACTGGGAATATAATTACAGGCCGAAGCCGCATAGTAAAGAGCAGGCAACACTTGATCTGCTTAAAAAAGATGTGAACTGGGTGGAAATGCACTGATTTGCATTAATCGCAGTGCATATAAATAAAATCGGTGGAGTCGGTATTGCTCTGGTGGCCCGCCCTGTCAACGATATAGATCTTATAATAAAAAGTATCAATCGCATCCGTTCCGTCGATGCACCATGTCATCGGATAATATGTGGTAATTGTTCCGCTGATCGCTTTTGTATTTCCCTGCACTTCAACGAAAGGTATTTTGAACGGCACATAAAAACCCGGAACGCGGCTGTCTTCCCAAAACATATTTACACTGTCTTCGCTGCCCAGGTCACCATCTCCATCCTCAAAATATAAAACCACGCTCAGGCTGTCCTCATCCAGCTCGTCAAACGTATTCTGGTTGATGCTTACAAATTCAATCCGCGGCTCAATGGGATAATCCGGTGGTTTTACACAGGAGGACGCAGCGAGCAATGCAGAAAGAATTATTAGGACAGTGCCGTTTCTCATTTTATTTTTACCATTCAAAGTTACTGAATAACAACAAAACCATGCAATTTATTGCACAGTATCAAAGCGATCTTTTTCAATTGACAGCGCAGGGATTTACCGGCAAGTCCCTTGCCGCATTTCGCTATCAGGCTGCGCACAATGCATTGTACCGGGAATTTTTACAATTATCGGACATAACACCCGGTTCGATAACAACTCCTGAAGAAATCCCGTTCCTTCCGGCTGAACTTTTCAAAACGCGGAAAGTTATTTCCGGCGATATTTTACCGGAGCATTACTTTGAGAGCAGCGGCACAACCGGACAGATAAATGCCCGTCATTATGTTACTGATCTGGATCTGTATACCGAAAGTATCCTCAACGGATTCAACCTGATATACGGCGACCCTGCAAAATATTCCATCATCGGGCTGCTTCCCTCCTATCTGGAAAGAAAAAATGCTTCGCTTGTTTATATGGTACATACGCTTATGCAAAAAAGCAATGTGCACAGAGGTGGTTTTTTTCTAAACGAATGGGAGCAGTTACAGGATCTTCTGATGTTGAATGAAAAAAAATCCATCCCTACTTTTCTGATAGGTGTATCGTTTGCCTTGCAGGATATGGCCGAAAAAATACCCATGCCGCTTCACCATACCATAATGATGGAAACTGGCGGTATGAAAGGCAGAAGAAAAGAGATCACACGAATTGAACTGCATGCAATTTTAAAAGATGCATTTCAACTGCAAACCATTCACTCGGAATATGGGATGACAGAATTATTATCACAGGCATATTCAAAAGGAGAAGGTATTTTTTATTGTCCTCCGTGGATGAAGATACTTGTACGCGATCCTGAAGATCCGTTCAGCATATTGCCCGTCGGTGCAACGGGATGTCTGAATATAATCGATCTCGCAAATATTCATTCCTGTTGTTTTATAGCCACCATGGACCTTGGAAAATTGCATGCCGACGGATCATTTGAAGTATCCGGAAGATATGCAGTTGAAGATGTGAGAGGATGCAATCTTATGGTCGATTCCTGAAAATGAAAATTAATTTTCCTCCCGCCAGTGTTTGAACATATTGATCAATCCGTTTGTAGAACTGTCGTGTGCAGATACTTCCGCATTATTTTTCAATTCAGGCAATATCTGCAGCGCAAGTTTTTTACCCAATTCAACGCCCCACTGATCAAAGCTGTAAATATTCCAGATAATTCCCTGTGTAAATATTTTATGTTCATAAAATGCGATCAGCATACCGAGATTACGGGGTGTAATTTTCTTTATTAAAAAGGAATTTGTCGGGCGGTTACCGGCAAACACGCGAAACGGAATATTTTTTTGAATCTCCTGTTCCGGAATACGTATATTGCGCAGTTCCGTTTCAACTTCCATTGCAGATTTACCATTCATTAAAGCTTCTGTCTGCGCGAAAAAATTAGATAACAGCAAAATATGCTGATCACCTTCCGGATGATGTGAATTAGCCGGTGCAATAAAATCGCAGGGAATTATCTGTGTTCCCTGATGCAGCAATTGAAAAAAAGCATGCTGCCCGTTGGTGCCGGGTTCGCCCCAGATAACCGGACCCGTATGATAGTGCACGCTGTTGCCGTTACGGTCGGAACTTTTTCCGTTGCTCTCCATATCTGTTTGCTGGAGATAGGCAGGGAAACGATGCATATACTGATCATAAGGAATTACCGCATGCGACCGGCATCCGAGAAATTCGGAATTCCAGAATCCGGTCAGCGCCATCATGACAGGAATATTTTTTTCTAATGATGAATTCCTGAAATGCTCATCTGCGGCAAATGCGCCCTGTAAAAGTTTTTCAAAATGGTCATATCCTATTCCGAGGCAGACAGATAATCCGATCGCGCTCCATACACTGAACCTTCCTCCCACCCAATCCCGGAATTCAAAAATATTTTCTTCGCTGATACCAAATTGCAGCACGTGTTCCCTGGCAGTGGAAAGTGCAACAAAATGATTTGCGATAAATTTTTCATTGCCTGCTGTCTGCAAAAACCATTTTCTTGCAGCCCGTGCATTTGCCATTGTTTCCTGTGTTGTAAATGTTTTGGAGGCGATCAGGAATAACGTGGTTTCCGGGTCGAGGGGAGAAATTGTTTCTGTAATATGCGTAGCATCAACGTTTGAAACAAAATGCATGGTAATTCCCGGAACCGTATAAAATTTCAATGCTTCACAAACCATCTGCGGTCCGAGATCAGATCCTCCGATACCGATATTGACAATATCCGTGAATTTTCTTCCGGTGAATCCGGAAAATGTTCCCGCATGCACTGCAGTGGTAAAGTCACGCATTTTTTGCAGTACAGACTGAATAAACGGCATTACATCCTCTTTATCTACAACAACAGGATTTCCGGAAAAATTGCGTAACGCTGTATGCAACACCGCACGCTTTTCGGTGGCATTGATCGCATCTCCGCGAAACATTGCGTTGATGGCATTTTGCAGATCCAGTTCCCGGGCCATCCGGATCAGTAAATTCCTGATAGCATTGCTGATCCCATTTTTTGAATAATCAAACAGTATCTCCCCTTCGGTAATATGATAATCATTAAACCGGCCGGGGTCCGATTGAAAAAGTGCACGCATATCCGGTAAACCGTTCTTCTCCACTTCATTACAAAGTAGCGAATATGCTTCTGTATTTTTGAATGAAGGATAGGAAGACATCAGTTATTTTTTATTTCTGTGAAGTGCGTAAATGATATGCAGCAATTCCGGACACCGGACTTGAAATGCATTTACCGGGAGTGATATTAAGTTTCGAACACATTTCAATAAGTATTGGGTTGAAATGTGTTGCAACAGAACCCACAAAATGAACGGGAAGGTCATGATACTTTTCGAAGCGCCAGACATAAATTTTCAGAAACTCCTCAAATCCGAAACGGATAAAATAATCACAATACGGGTGATGTATATTTTCCTTAAAGAACGGCAGAAAGGAAGCGATATATTCATTCGCAGCAGGTGTACGATAGATCCGTTCTAAAAGATTTTCTCTCGTCACAGCAAATTTCTCCTGAAATTTTTGGGTAAGATCTTCAGGCAACAAGCCATAAAAATAATCACGCAATAAACGCTTC
>CAYTFT010000125.1:0-7223 GCA_964437155.1 uncultured Chitinophagales bacterium
TGCATTATCCGGTGAACCGAGTCCGAATTCGACAGGTCTGAAAAAAATGATCGGGTTCAGATAATTCACATCAAATCCGCGATAGCGAACCGAATCGTTTGCAGGCCAGATAATTCCTTCAAACAATCCCACTTCCACCCAGTCAAAAACAGTATAACTCAGATAATGAAAGGACCCGTATTTTCTTGTAATACCGATCAATGAATCCACTGTGCCGTTCACGGCATCATCAAATTCAGTATATAAATTCATATACTTGAGTTTCCAGACGGTTGTCGTGATCTTAAAGAAAGGATAATACAACGCATTATCGCTCAGCAACATACTTCTGTAACCGTCGCCAAGAAAATTTTTATCATGACCGAGTTGAAAACTGAAATAGCGTGAAGGTGTATAACTCACATATCCGGTTGCGTTGGCGAAGTCGTACGCGGAACCTTTAAAATTCCGCACTTTACCCTGACCGGGGATCACCTGCATTTCCTTGATGAAGGGCATCATATAATCAGGATATTTCCCCTGATTTTCGCGCATGGTGGCAAAGAAAGAAACCTTGCGTGCCGGGCCTATATCACCCGATGCGGCAACACCGCGCGTATTGATCCACACGCCTTTTCCGCGTCCGCTCATGTCATAACCGCCACCGAAATTTACAAGCGGGTCAATGCGCAAATGAAAATCTTTTTGCTGCACACCAACGATCGTGTCGTATGCGGTCCAGTTCCAGAGTTTCCCGAAAAAATTATTGCCGGGTAATTTTTTTAGCTGAAACACATCGTCATAGGTGACGACTGAATCCATTTCGCTGATGCGATAAGGCCTGATGGAGGTATGGAAATTAACGCCGGGTTTATTTAAAGCCGGTTCATACCAGTTATAAATATTTCGGTTGAGAGGTAAATAATTTTGTTGTGCTGAAGCAAGTGTAGCCAGCAGGGAGAGAATCAGAAAAAAATTAAACCGCATTTTCATTTCCTTTAAGCATGCTCCATACTGTAAGCAGTACGATCTTCACATCCAGCCAGAAGCTCCAGTTCTCGAGATACCAGAGATCATACTGAACGCGTTTCTCCATCAGTACGGGATCGGTGGTATCACCTCTGTATCCGTTGGCCTGTGCTGCACCGGTAATGCCCGGTTTTACAAAATGGCGCACCATAAAGTTATTTACAATCTTGGAATATTCTTCCGTATGTTTCAACATATGCGGACGCGGGCCGACAACACTCATGTCGCCCAGCAAAACATTAATAAATTGCGGTAATTCGTCGAGATTTGTTTTTCTCAGGAAAGCGCCTACTCTGGTGATACGCGGATCTCCTTTTGTTGCCTGTTTTGTATCTGCCTCTGCATTTACCTTCATCGTCCTGAATTTATAACACAGAAATTCCCGGTTTCCTTCACCGCTTCGCTTTTGTTTGAAAAATACCGGACCGCTTGAAGATAATTTTACAAACAGGGCTATTATCGGAAACAACCACCATCCGATCAACAGGAAAAACAGGCCCGCAAAAAGAATATCGAAAATGCGTTTCAGAAAACGATTATATAAATTATCAAGCGGTTCAGGGCGAATACTGAGAATAGGTGTATTCCCGTAATATTCAATATTGATCTTTTTAAACTGGCGTGAAATATAATTGGAGAATTCGGGAACAATTCTGAAACGGATCAGTCTGTCATTGCTAAATTCCATAAGATCGTCAACATAATCGCTGAGATCTGAAGGCTGTAACGCAAAATAGATCTCATCAATATGATTTTCGATGCAGAATTGTTTAACGGCGCTCAGATCACCCACCACTTCTTCCATTGAAGTTTCCGGATCGTCGAAATACCCCATGAACCGGTAACCGAATTCATTATGGTCCTGAATCTCTTTTACAAACTGAATAGAGGCATTGGTCGTCCCGATCACGATGATCCTGCGGTAATTTCCGCCACGGGCACGGTATCTTTTGAGATACGTCTCAAAACCGATGCGCCAGGCGAGGTCAATAAACGTAAAAAACAAATAGGTATAGGCAAGCTGTGCCCTTGAAAACTGATATCCTTTGATGAGGAAAAGATAGGTGAAGGTCAATAGCGCCTGCACAGCAAGCACTTTGATAAACCTGAAAAGGATATGCTCATACCCTGTTCTTCTTTCTACCTTGTAATAGTTGAAGACGCTCGTAACCAGAAACCAGATCAGGTTCACCGCCACCAGCAGCATGGCAAATTTCCTGTCACTGGTTACTTTGGAAAAACGGTCGAAACTGATGAAAATGGCAAGGAAAAAGGATAGATTAAGCAGAAGAATGTCTACAAGGAAATATACTAATTCAAGAAATTGGGAATATCTTCTAATCATCATAATGCTGCCAGACAGAATTTAAGACGGATGTGTTTCATGTTTGGTTGCTTGTTGAAAAGCCGCTGCATAAGGAGTCCAGCGCCATATCCGGGGCACAAAGGTAGAGAAATCCGGCGAGAATTTTAAGTGTTACTAACAGTTTTTCCGGTAAGGATCAGGCGATGGAATCGGCAAAAGCCGCGAGGGATGGATATTGTCTGTCGGCAGCCACGGGCGGTTTGGCCGAGATCAGAACCGTTTTCATGCCGAGATTACGCCCAAATTCCATGTCACTGATCGCGTCGCCGGCGATCACAGACCGGGAGAAATCGATCTCCGGAAATTTCTTTTGGGCATCGAGCGCCATTCCGGGAGCGGGTTTTCTATGGGTTGAACCCTCCGCGGTCACATCAGTGCAAAAATAGAGGTCATCGATCCGGCCACCGGCATCGGCAATTGTCTGCAGCATATAAGCATGTATCGACCGGAGGTCAGTTTCTGTCATTAACCCCCTGCCCACTCCGCGCTGATTGGTTACGATTACGATCCTGCCAAATACGGTCGAAAATTTATTCAAGGCAGATAATGCCCCGGGCAGGAATTCAAATTGTTCTTTTGTGCGCACATAATCATGATCGATCTTCCGGTTGATGACACCATCGCGGTCAAGAAATAATGTCCATGTCTTATCAAATTGCAGGGCATCGCCGGAAAAATCCTTCTGCGCCTTTTCATAATCTTCGGGAATTCCGATATCAATAAAATACCCGTCGAATTCTTTCGCCCAAAGTGTACCTTTTATAAATTCCTTTTCGAGAATTTCTTTTTCAAAGGAAAATGCTTCGGGTAAAGTATCTGCAAAGAGATCGGTTTGCAAACAATACACTCCGGCATTTATGCGTCCTTCGTCGAGATATTTTTTTTCATTGAAACCTGTAACACAACCGGCAGCATTTATTTCGACAGTTCCGTATCGATCGAAACGAAACATCTTTTTTAATGCCAGGGTCAACTGTGCATTTTTTTCTGCGTGGAATGCATAAAATTTTTCGAGGTCCACTGCAAAAAAAGTATCGCCATTAATGATAAATGCGTTGTTGCCTTCCAGAAACCGCATAGCATAGCGAATACCGCCACCGGTACCAAGCGGTTCTGTCTCAATAGAATAACTGATGCGCATATTTTTATATGCATCACCAAAATAAGAAACAATGGTTTGATGTAAATAGCCTACAGCGAGAATTACGTGCCGGATATTCTGTGCAGCGAGGTCGTCGAGTATCCTTTGCAGGAAAGGTTTTCCGGCAACAGGGGCCATTGGTTTGGGCACTTCGGCAACAACTTTTTGTAACCGCGTCCCGAATCCGCCGGCCAGCACAATCGCCTCATGCGGCATCGCTGATTTCATTACGGACGTTCAAATAATTCTTCTTCAACGAGTTCGCAGATAATATGTCCCAGCATAATATGACTCTCCTGAATACGCGGAGTATCATTGCTCGGTACATTGATAAGATAATCGCAATTATCTTTCATCTTACCGCCACTTGCGCCCGTCATTGCAATAATTATCATTCCTCTTTCACGCGCCACTTCAAAAGCTTTCAGAATATTAGCGGAATTTCCGGATGTGGAAATGCCAAAAATAAAATCTCCTTTTCTTCCTTTTGCTTTCAGTACGCGGGAAAATATCTGGTCGTATCCGTAATCATTTCCCACTGCAGTGACATACGAGCTGTTTACATGCAGTGCTTCTGCATCCAGCGGCGGGCGGTCGAAATAAAATCTTCCCGAAAATTCTGCCGCGAGATGTTGTGCATCGGCAGCGCTTCCGCCGTTACCACAGAATAATACTTTTTTATCCTGACGAAAACCTTCTGCAATTTCGTGTGCGATCTTTTCGCACATCGCGATCATTTCCGGATTTTCCAGGATCTCATTTTTCACCCTGATGCTTTCCGCAATGACCGATCTGATTTTTTCTATTTTGCTTCCCATGATGTTAAACCGTATTTACTGAATTCAAGATTATGTACCTCACCGCCAAAACTGTTCAGTACATCAATAACTTTATACCGTGTATTTCCCGGGCAATAATAAGTCATAAAACCACCACCTCCTGCACCGGAAATTTTCCCGCCCGTTGCGCCGGCTTTGATGGCACTTGCATAAATATTATCAATTACTTCATTACTGATGCCGACAGCCGTTGCCTTTTTATTTTTCCATCCGTAGTCCAGAATTTCGCCAATGCGGTTAAGATCGCCTTTTAAGATCGCCTCTTTCATCATATAAGCCTGATCTTTCAGATTATGCATTGCTTCAATGGATTTATCCGACTTTTTAGAAACGTTTTCCGATTGTGCTTCAATAATAGTAGAAGACAAACGGCTCGTTCCGGTATAATACATAACTATATTAAATTCGAGTTCCTGCAAATATTGCGGGCGGATACGCAACGGATTTACGATTACCTTATCGTCTTTATAAAATTCCATGAAATTCCATCCGCCGAATGTTGCAGCATACTGATCCTGTTTTCCACCGGCCATAGCAAGATCTTTTCTTTCGATATCATAGGCAAGATGCGCAATATCATATTCGCCCAATGGCAATTTCAGCCATTCGGTAAATGCGCCAACAATTGCAACAACCAATGTTGAGGAGGAACCAAGTCCTGAACCTGCCGGCGCATCTACGTAGGTATTTAATTCAAATGACAACGGTGCATTATGATTAAAATCACGGACGATCCTGTTGTAAACTCCTTTTAAAAGATCCAGTTTCCCGTCGATCTGCAATTTAGATTCTGATGCGAGTTCAACCGTTTCTTTTTTATCCATTGCAGAAAGGATGATCTTGCCATCCCTTCTCGGAAGAATAGTCGCATATGCATATTTATTAATAGTGGCGTTGAGGATACAACCGCCGTAAATATCACTGTACGGACTCACATCTGTTCCACCTCCTGCGAGGCCGATGCGTAATGGTGCTTTACTTCTGATGATCATAATGTTTGCAAAAATTCGGCAATGCGCGCGGTTCAAATTCCGCTGATATAAAATATTCTGTTTGTACCCGCTGATTGCTGCTGTAAATACTTCTGCTTTTGTTTTCCGGGTGCAAAGATGCTGAAAAAGATGCTAAAATCTGAGTGATGAATGAAGTTGGTATTGGGTTGCATGCGGGTCAGCGTAAAAATAAAATCAGACAACTTACATAGAACTGGGGGAAAAACCGGGGTCTGATTATCCCGCATCAACCAGTTTGCTTTCTGATAGTAAGTGCAACCATTGATGCATTAAACGCAAAGAGATAAAGCGGGAAAACTGCATAGAGCCAGCCATGGCCCGGCAGTATGGTAAGCGTCAGCGTCCAGGAGAACAATCCGATCAGCCATGCGGGCGAACGTTCGGTTTCGGGAGAACGCACCGCTTTTATAAGCATGGGAATACCCATAATAAGATCAGCAATTACCGCAAACAGGGTGGTGATCCAGGGATCCCCGGAAGAAATATATATTCCCGCACAGATGAGTCCGAGTGCGAGATAATACCAGTCATATTTTTCGAGAGAAAAATGTTTAACAAACAGAGCCGAACTCCCGATCACAAAACAACCGAAAGCAGAAAGCACCAGACCCGTGAGGCTCCACTCGAATCCTTCCGTTGCAATTTGGGCAATTGCGCTTGTGCCCATTAAAAATGCCCAACCGTACCAGGATAAAATACTGGGAGAAACTTTTTTCTGAAGATATTTACAATATAGGTGATTTGTGCTATCAGAATGAGGGCACCTGCAAGAAAGCCAACCGGCCTTTCAATTACTGCTGCTATGGAAGTTACAATCAGGATGGGCAATGATAGGGATTTTAAAGGAAACCTGTTCAGTTCCCTTTTACACTTCGTCGCATGAACCAGACGGTGAGAGCGAAGTAAGGACTATACCATTCCTTAAAAGTTTCGAATCCATATCGTTCATACACAATTTTATTTTGCATGACCGTTGTTTCGGCAAATATTTCCAGTTGTTTATTATCAGCAACATTAAATATATCGAGTATAAGCGATCTGGAATTACGCATGCTGCTTTTCCCGGGATCGGCACCCAGAAACCAGAAATAAATATATTTTTTATCCTGTGGTTTTGCAGCCTTCACATATTTGTAATGACGCGTAATATTGAAGAAATTTTTTACAGGGAAAGCATTTATGATGAGGCGGAGAAGATAATAACGGTCGAGCAGATCATCTTTTCTTTCATTGGAAATAAAAAATATGGCGGCACAATCGCCGGCATCTGAAATATATACGCCATCTCTCCGAATGGAATAATCAAAACCGTATTGAATGAAGTGTTTAATTTTTTTCTTTCCAGCCGCCGCATTGAGTGAAGGATTATCCTGAAATGATCTCCGGAGAATACCGGTCACCAGATCGCGGTCGACAATGGTTGCTTTTCTCATGTGATGTGCGTTTTAGCTTTTTTCCCGGGGGAAATTGATTAACTGCAATCCGGGAATCATGTTTTAAATTTACTACCCTTCCTCTTACCGGAAATGCGGAAATCAATACTGTCACGATCGCCGTTTACGGGATCGAAGGTATGCATCACCCCATGCAGTTAAACTAAATGGAAGCGATGAAAGTCCTTCAATATTTGCGCTGCATAATGGATATTTGCAGCGATGAAGATTTTCGTTATGCGGAACATTTCTTTTTCTGCAATGTTGCACATTTATAAAACAAGCAAATAATCAAGATTACTATGGACAATAATAAAAACATGACAGGTGATAACGGCAAATGTCCGTTTCACGGAGGAGCGCTGAAACAAATGGCCGGAGGCGGAACGAGGAACCGGGACTGGTGGCCGAATCAGCTTAAAC
>CAYTFT010000126.1:0-7205 GCA_964437155.1 uncultured Chitinophagales bacterium
CTGCGAGTATTTCGGGTTCCCCGCTGGCATATGATCCGCATACACATGCGGTAACCTCCACGGGAGCCATCATCAATTTACCCGCAATGTTTATTGTTGCCCTGCTTACTTATTTACTTGTTCGTGGAATTAAAGAATCTGCCAACTTCAATAATGTCATTGTAATTGTTAAACTGGTAGTCATTTTCCTGTTTATCGGTTTCGGATTAAGTTTTATCAATACCGATAATTATCATCCGTATATCCCGGAAAATGAAGGTACGTTCGGCGCCTTCGGATGGAGCGGGATTTTTCGTGCTGCCGGCGTGATATTTTTTGCCTATATCGGTTTTGATGCTGTTTCTACTGCTGCACAGGAAGCAAAAAATCCGCAAAAGGATATGCCCTGGGGTATTCTCGGATCCCTTGCCGTTTGCACGGTCATATATATATTAATGGGGCTTGTCATGACAGGTATCGTAAATTATCGTGAACTGGCAGATCCTGCTCCGGTAGCAGTTGCAATTAATGCGGCAGGAGATTCACTCGCCTGGTTACGCTGGCCGATCAAGATCGGGGCAATTGCAGGTTTGAGTTCTGTAATTCTTGTAATGCTCATGGGGCAACCGCGCATTTTTTATTCCATGTCCAAAGACGGTTTATTGCCAAAATCATTCAGCAAAGTACATCCGAAATATAAAACACCCTACATGACAACCATTTTAACCGGCGTTGTTGCCATGTTTGTTGCGGGATTTTTTCCAATCGGTTTACTTGGAGAATTGGTCTCCATCGGAACTTTACTTGCATTTGTAATTGTAAGTGCCGGCGTACTGATTCTTCGCTATAAGGATCCAAACCGGGAGCGGCCGTTTAAAACACCATTATTTCCATTGGTTCCGATTATGGGAATTCTCACATCACTCGGTGTAATGGCGACATTGCCCGGGGATACATGGATCCGTCTTATTATATGGATGGCTATCGGTATTCTGATTTATTTCGGATACAGCCGCAAGCACAGTAAACTTAAAGAGGTCACCGGGGAATAAAGTCAATGAAAACCGGGGATAATTCTTTTAAGGCCTCCTTAGGTCTGATCGATGCTACCATGCTCGTTGCAGGAAGCATGATCGGTTCCGGAATTTTTATTGTCTCTGCCGACATGGCACGCAGCCTCGGCTCTTCGGGTTATCTTATTGCGCTCTGGGTGGTTTCAGGACTCATCACGGTTTTTGCTGCATTGAGTTACGGTGAACTTGCGGGGATGATGCCAAAGGCGGGAGGACAATTTGTATATCTGCAAAAAGCATATGGGGATCTCGTTGCGTTTTTATACGGATGGGGTGTACTGGCAGTAATTCAAACAGGAGTAATTGCGGCAGTTGCAGTAGCATTTGCAAAATTCACCGGCGTTTTTATTCCTTTCTTCAGTGTAGATAATATTGTTACTACTGTTTTCGGAATAGAAATTTCCACTGCCCAGTTACTTGCTATTTCCACGATCGTAATTCTTACATTAATTAATAATTACGGGTTGCGGAACGGAAAGGTAATTCAGTTGATCTTTACATCTGCAAAACTGATTGCATTACTCACCTTAATTTTAATCGGGTTGGCAGTGGGGTTGCACGACGGAAATCTTCAATCGAATTTTCAGCATGCATTTGATGCAAAGCGTACAATATTAAATGACGACGGTTCAATTACGGTAACGGCTCTAACCGGCATCGGTTTGCTGCTTGCACTCGGCACTGCTATCATCGGGCCATTATTTTCACATGATGCATGGAATTATGTCACCTTCATTGCAGGGGAGATAAGAAATCCTAAAAAAAATATCCCGCTGAGTTTATTTATCGGTACACTCATCGTAACAATTTTATATTCTTTATCCAATGTTGCATATCTTGCTTTATTGCCCTTGACGGGAGATCCACACGCCACGGATGTTGCAGCGCAGGGTATCCAGTTCGCAGGCGGTGGTACAGATCGCGTGGGAACAGCTGCGGCATCGGTAATTTTTGGAAACGCGGCAGCCTATATCATGGCAGGGCTGATCATGATCTCCACCTTCGGTTGTAATAATGGTATTATTTTATCCGGTGCGAGATTATATTATGCAATGGGCGAACAGGGGCTTTTTTTTAAACGGGCATCGAAATTAAATAAACATAATGTACCCGGATTTGCGCTGTCGGTGCAATGCATCTGGGCCTCGCTTTTATGCCTTTCCGGCACATATGGCGACCTGCTGAATTATACAACGTTCGCTTCCCTTTTATTTTATGTGGTAACCATCATCGGATTATTTATTCTGCGTAAAAAATATCCGGATGCAGAAAGACCTTATAAAGCATTTGGTTATCCCGTAATTCCGGCACTCTATATTTTAATTGCGCTTTCCATTTGCATCATATTATTAATTACTACTCCTGAAACCAGCGTACCTGGTTTATTTATTGTAGGACTTGGATTTCCCATTTATCTGATGGTCCGGAAAAATAAACCACCGGCAACAGGATCTTCCTGATATTTTTTAATCCCGTAATTGTTTTTCCCTTATGCGTTTCAAAAAGATCATTTCCGGCTATTTCATCTTTTCCAGAAAAGAAAGAAATGCAGCCATCCTGCTCATCCTTCTGATCCTGATAACACTTGCTGCACCGGCCGTGCATGCTTATTTTTCAGCGCCGGCATCCTCCATGCAATACGATTCGCTGCGGAATATTTTTATGGTAACCGGAATTGCATCCGAAGAAAACAGCAGTGCCGGTAAAAATGCATTTTTTGATGACGAGGATCCGGAAAATCAAAAACAGCAGAAGGGGCAATATGTAAAATATCCGCAGCGGGATAATGAAGTGCAGGGTACTTTATTTCCCTTCGATCCCAATACTGTTACTGCCGGTGAGCTGGATTCGCTGGGCATTTCCGCCGGACTCGCAAAACGAATACTCAATTACAGAAATACCGGGGCCCTTTTTAAAAGAAAAGAAGATCTGATGAAAGTATATGGATTTGATGAGGAAGAATTCAACAGACTGCGTGCATACATTCAAATCGATAGTGCATTATTTAATGCAGCTTCCGAAAAAGCGGAAATTGCAGTTACAATAAATAAAGAGTCCGTTCCGCTGCATATCAATTTGCTGGACCGGGACGGACTTCTCAAGGCAGGTCTGGATGGCAATTCCGCCTCGAAAATTATTAGCTGCCGGGAAGGGCTCGGCGGATTTTATTCTGCAGAACAGTTGCAATCTGTTTATGGCGTAAACAAATTGGTGATGGATGCAATTTTACCCTATATTGTTATAGATACAGATGCCATAAAAAAAATAAATATTAACACGGCTACATTCCAACAATTGGCAAAACACACGTATATTTCGGATGCATTAGCCGGCGCAATTATAGAATACAGAAATACGACCGGAAGATTTTCGACAGTTTCTGAATTACAAAGTGTTCCGGGTATGTATCCCGGATTATTAAATAAACTGAAACCATATATCAGATTATGAATATTGAACAAAAAATAAAAACGGCAATTCGCGACGTGGCAGATTTTCCGAAAGAAGGAGTTGTTTTCAAAGACGTTACACCATTACTCGCCGACCCGGTTTTATCGAACGACATTGCAGAAGCACTCATGGATAGAATTAAAGGAATGCAGATCGATGCAGTTGTTGCGATAGAAAGCCGTGGATTTTTATATGGATTTCTTCTCGCTAATAAACTTAATATCCCTTTTATACCTGTCCGCAAAAAAGGTAAATTGCCGGGAGAAACTTCTGAATTCACCTATGATCTTGAATATGGATCTGCAACGATTGAGATCCATACCATGGATATAAAACCAGGCTGGAATGTCCTGATTCATGATGACCTTCTGGCCACAGGCGGAACAGCCCAGGCAGCAGCGGAACTGGTGCTGATGCAGAAGGCGCATGTCGCCTGTTTTGCATTCGTGGTTGAACTGTCTTTTCTCCATGGGATGAAAAAGATCAAACCCTACTCAGATAATATTGTTTCCTTAGCTACCTATTGATAGCTTTGCATCTTTTTAAAATTGTATACTACCGGTATGGAGGTAATGGAAAACAATATTGCAATAATTGAAGAGGCTGCCCGCAGCTTTGCGGAAAAACATATCCGTCCGGATCTGATGGAATGGGATGAAACACAACATTTCCCGGTCCACGTTTTTAAAAATGCCGGCGATCTCGGTTTTATGGGCGTGCTGGTGCCGGAAGCATTCGGCGGCGCAGGACTCGGATATACGGAGTATGTTACTATCATTGAAGAAATAGCTGCTGTTTGCGGTTCAGTCGGATTATCCCTTGCAGCACATAATTCATTGTGTACCGGCCATATCCTGCAATTCGGAAACGAAGAGCAGAAATCAAAATATCTTCCCTTGCTCGCCTCAGCAAAATGGATTGGCGCATGGGGCCTGACAGAGCCAAACACAGGCAGTGATGCCGGCAATATGCAATGTACGGCTGTTCGAGAGGGTGACGACTGGTTGCTTAACGGAACAAAGTGCTGGATCACCCATGGAAAATCATCGGATGTGATGGTCGTGATCGCGCGGACAGGTGAGCCGAGAACTTCAGGAAATTCAACTGCATTTATAGTAGAGCGCGGAACTCCGGGTTTTTCGGCAGGGAAAAAAGAGAATAAACTGGGCATGCGTGCCAGCGAAACAACTGAAGTGATTTTTGATAACTGCAGGATCTCCGATGCACAGAGAATGGGAGCGGTTGGTGATGGATTTCATCAGGCAATGAAAGTACTCGACGGCGGCAGGATTTCCATTGCAGCCCTCAGCCTCGGTATTGCCAAGGGAGCATACCGAGCAGCATTGAAATATGCGAAGGAACGCCAGCAATTCGATAAACCTATCGCCTCCTTTCAGGGCATTTCTTTCAAACTGGCAGATATGGCCACCCGCATCGAAGCGGCAGAATTACTTACCATGAAGGCGGCAGATATGAAAAATAAAGGCCTTAAAGTAACCGAGGTCTCCGCTATGGCTAAATATTATGCTTCAGAAGTTGCTGTGGCCGTTGCAACGGATGCCGTGCAGATTTTCGGAGGATATGGATATACAAAAGATTTCCCTGTAGAAAAATTTTACAGGGACGCGAAGTTATGCACCATCGGAGAAGGCACCAGCGAGATACAGAAACTTGTTATTGCAAGGGAGATATTGCGGTAACTTTTTGAATTTGCCATCGTATTAGGTTATTTAAATCAGGTTGCCTATTTTTGCAGTCCCAAAATAAATAAGATGTTAATCATAGACGCAAGAGAAGCCGAATCAATTGACAAAGCATTAAAGAATTACAAAAAGAAATTCGAAAAATCAGGTGTTGTAAAGGAATTACGCAGACGTCAGTCCTTTACAAAACCTTCAGTTGCACGCAGGCAGGAGATCATTAAAGCTCGCTACAAACAGCAATTTGTAACCGAGGCCAACCAGGGATAATACTTCCCGGTAGGAGTGTATCAGCCTGTTCACCATCATCAATCGATCTTCTTCATGTACATCGAAGGCTTTTACACATATCTCCAATTCGAAAAAAGATACAGCTCTAATACTCTGGAAGCGTATCAACGCGACCTCACCCAATTTTCTGATTTTCTTATTAAGGAATACGGCGAAAAAGATCCCGATATGCTGGAGGTGCATCATCGTCAGGTGAGAGCCTGGATCGTTCAGCTGATGAATGGAAAAGTGTCTGCCAAATCGGTGAACAGAAAGATCTCCTCTCTCAAAACATATTACAAGTATTTATTGAAACAGAATATCATCTCCAGAAATCCCATGCTGAAGGTGGTGGTTCCCAAAATCCCTAAAAATCTCCCTCTGTTCGTGGAGAAGCAGGGGATGGAAAACCTTTTCGGTATGATCGAAAGTGATTATCCGGCAGAAACCGAAAAGGACCGATTTGTAAAATTGCGCGACAGCCTCATTATCGAGCTTCTGTATTCTACCGGGATGCGAAGGGGAGAATTACTCGGACTTTCAGATGCTTCCTTCGACAGGCACCAGAAAACCGTGAAAGTGCTTGGAAAAGGCAATAAGGAGCGTATTATTCCTGTAAGCACGGCAATGCTTGACCTGGTTGATCTATACAAATCCGAACGCAACAGGTTATTCGGTCAGACAGGATTATTTATTACAACAGCAACCGGCAAAAAGCCTTACCCTAAAATGGTGTATTCCATTGTAAACAGGGTATTACAGCAAGTTGCAACCCTGACCCGCAAGAGCCCGCATGTGCTGCGCCATACTTTTGCGACACATTTGTCAAACAGTGGCGCCGAACTCAATGCAGTGAAAGAATTGCTGGGTCATGCCAGCCTTGCATCAACACAGATTTATACCCATAACACCATAGACCAGTTAAAAAAAGTACATAAACTGGCGCACCCGAAAGGTTAACCCAACAAGTAAAATAGACATAATCATGGAAGTAAAAATTCAATCCATTCATTTTGATGCTGATCAGCGCCTCCTCGACCATATTGAGAAAAAAGTGGAAAAGATCAAAAAGCTGTATCCTAAAGTAACGGGAGTGCATGTTTTTCTGAAACTGGACGCATCCAACGGTGGAATACATCAAAAAATTTCTGAAATAAAGGTGAATCTGCCCGGTAAAATTCTGTTTGCCGAAGATGCATCAGGCAGCTTTGAAGAATCGCTGGATATTGCGCTGGAGAACGTTTTGAGCCAGTTGAAGAAGCATAAGGACAAGCAACAGGCCTAACCGGCAATAAAAAATCATTCCATTTTTTTTGGATTTTTTCACATTGAATAAAAAAGGGTTCGTATATTTGCGGGCATTTTTCTAAAACCAAAGGGAAAAATGGCTTTATTTCTTTGAAATAATTTTGGTAAAGTGGCCAATGTAGCTCAGTTGGTAGAGCGGCTGATTTGTAATCAGCTGGTCGGCGGTTCGAGTCCGTCCATTGGCTCCTGGCGGAGGGAAGATACCAGAGTGGCCAAATGGGGCAGACTGTAAATCTGTTGTCTTACGACTTCGGTGGTTCGAATCCACCTCTTCCCACTACCCATCAGTTCTTTGAAACTGAGAAATTACGCCGAACAGTTATGCAACTTTGAGGTCATCCTGACCTTGACAGCATCGCCGTCTTCGTAATTTTCTCAAACAGTACATCATTTAAGCGGGAGTAGCTCAGTTGGTAGAGCGTCA
>CAYTFT010000127.1:0-7160 GCA_964437155.1 uncultured Chitinophagales bacterium
ATGACTTGTTCGTCGTCGACCACAAAAACGACTGTGTGCATGCGTCAAACCCTTTTCAGTGCAGTTTTTTGCTCCAACGGTAACCAGATGCCGACAATCGTACCCTTCCCGACCTCGCTCGTGACAAAAATGTTCCCCTCATGGCTTTCAATATTTTCTCGATACAAATGGTATTGCGCAGCATTATCTCTGGCCCGGTAATCCGTTTCTTGTAAAATACGGAGGCAACCTGATCTTTAATGTGCTCGCCACCACTTCCGGATTTTTATTTCTGCGAAAATTCATCAATATCCCGGAGCGGTTTCCGCGTGCAGACAAGCCCTATCTCATCACGCTGTTGCTGATCGTCAGCTCTGATATTCGCTACTGGACAGGGCACGAGGCGTTTATTACCATGATCGCGAATATTCTCGTGATAATATTGCTCCTCACCGGTCTCGTTCTCGGTATTATCCTTACCGCGAAAAAAGATTACACGGGAAAATTATTTCTGATATCCTTCAGTCTGCCGATCGCCGCGGCGATCTGGAATCAGTTTTTTTTATCCGGCTCCGGCGATAATACCGCCCGCATGATCAGCATGCATATTTTTCAGGGCGGAATGGGACTTTCGTTCATTACATTTTCTATCGCTGTGGGCGCCAATATCAGTAAGATGAATCTCGAGCGCCGGCTTGCAGAGGCAAAGGCATTCCGCGCAGCGCGGGAAAATGAAATCCTGATAAGAGAACAAAATATTGTGCTCGAAAAAAAGATCGAAGAACGCACCCGCGAACTAAAAGAAACGCAAAAACAACTTGTGCAATCAGAAAAACTTGCATCACTGGGTGAACTCACAGCCGGCATCGCGCATGAAATAAAAAATCCGCTCAACTTCGTCAATAATTTTGCGGAACTGAGCAATGAACTGCTCGAAGAATTTGCGCATGCGCAGACAGAAGAAGAGAAAAAAGATTTATTGTCCGATATCTCCGGCAACCTGCGGAAGATCAGCGAGCATGGAAAGCGGGCAGATAGTATCGTAAAAAGTATGCTGCAACACAGCAGGATATCAGACACGGAAAAAATACCTGCCGACATCAATTCACTCTGCAACGAATATCTCAACCTTTCTTATCACGCCATGCAGGCGCAGTTTGCGCAATTCAATGCGACAATGGAAATACATCCTGACCCGACCAATCCGGGAGTTCCGGTGATTGAGCAGGATTTCGGAAGAGTGTTGCTGAATTTATTCAACAATGCATTTTATGCAGTCATGCAGCGTGCAGCGCGCAATGAACCGGGATTTACGCCAAAAGTGAGCGTATCGGTTTCCCATAATGATACGCTCTGCACACTTATCATTCATGACAACGGAACAGGAATGCCGGAAGCGGTGCGGGAAAAAATATTCGAACCGTTCTTTACCACAAAACCAACCGGCGACGGAACAGGACTCGGATTAAGTATCACGTACGATATTATTAAATCACATGGCGGAAGTATTTCCGTTCATTCAGCAGAAAATGCATTTACCGAATTCATCATTAAAATTCCAATGTAAATAAACGCAATTGCATGAACAGCATAGTTCCAAAAAATTCACTCTTAAATGTACAATTATGAAAATTTTAATTGTTGACGACGAGCACGATGTTGAACCTTTATACCGACAAAGTTTCAGGAGGGAGATGCGCGCCGGAGAAATAGAACTCCTTTTCGCATTTTCCGGGCAGGAGGCACTGGGGCTCATGGCCTCACTGGATCCTATGGACATTGTATTGTTGTTATCAGATATCAATATGCCCGGCATGACGGGATTCGACCTGCTGGAACATACACACAGGGAATATCCCCATCTCAAAATCGTGATGGTATCGGCTTACGGTGATACCGGCAATCAGTCAAAAGCGAAAGATCTGGGAGCAGAAGGTTTTATTACCAAGCCCGTTGATATACATTTGTTGAAGGAAACCATCCGTACACTGGCATAAGCACTATACATGGCTGAACGTATTTTAGTTGTTGACGACGAACCGGACCTGCAATTACTGATCGCACAGAAATTCAGGAAGCAGATCCGTGAAAATGTATATGCATTTGTTTTCGCGGAAAATGGAGATCAGGCATTGGCGCGGCTGCAGGAAAATCCCGATATCGGTTTAATGCTGACGGATATCAATATGCCGGTGATGGATGGCCTTACATTATTGCAGCGGTTGAGTGCGCTCGACCGGATAATTAAATCGGTGGTGGTGAGTGCGTATGGTGATATGGAAAAGATCCGCATCGCCATGAACAGAGGTGCATTCGATTTTATTACCAAACCGATCGACCTGGAAGATCTGGAGCGGACAGTAGAAAAGGCGAGATCTGAAATATCCTTCATCCGCTCAGCGATCGAAGCGAGAGAATCACTCGAACAGGAAAAAGCAGAAAAAGAAAATGCGCTGCATCGTGAAAAAATCAAGCAGCAATTTCTTGCCAATATGAGCCATGAGATCCGGACACCCATCAACGCTATTTATGGTATGTCGCAACTCATGCTGAATAAATTGCGCGATGAGGAAGACCGCATTTATTTAGATGCAATTAAAAGATCTTCCGAAAATCTCATCGTCATCATTAATGATATTCTCGATCTCTCGAAAATAGAGGCGGGAAAAATGGAGTTTGAATCTATTCCTTTCAGTCCGGTTGAATGTATTGAACTTGTCCGGACAACCCTGCAATTTAAAGCACAGGAAAAAGGATTGCATCTCCATCTGCATGTTGCACCGGAAGTCCCTCCTATTCTGATGGGTGACCCCACGCGGTTAAATCAGATCCTGATCAATCTCGCCGGCAACGCGATCAAATTCACGGAAAAAGGTTCTGTAACGATCTCCTGCAGCGGTGAAAGCACAACCACTGACGGAAAACAAGTTTTTCATCTCACGTGTGCCGTAAAAGATACCGGGATCGGAATGACCGAGGAACAACTGGCGAAATTGTTCCAGAGCTTTACACAGGTTTCGTCTGATACAGCGCGGAAATATGGCGGCACCGGTTTAGGATTGGTGCTGAGCCGCCAGTTTGTTGAAATGCAACAGGGAAATATCACCGTTTCAAGCACTTACGGCGAAGGAACCACTTTCAGTTTTACGATCCCATACCCCGTCGGCGAAGAGGCTGCCATTCCCGGTGGCCCTGCTCCCCTTTCCCTTGAGGAAATTGAAAAGATCAACAACCTGCGGATATTGCTTGCGGAGGATAATCTCTTTAACCAGATGGTGGCGGAAGGCCTCATTCACAGTGTTGCCGAAAGGACAGAAATTGACATCGCAGATAATGGCCGTGCTGCACTTGAACAACTTAACCGCACCCGTTACGATATCGTTTTAATGGATGTCCACATGCCCGAAATGGATGGCCTCGAAGCAACGGGCATCATACGGCAAACAGAGGCGCTGAAAAATATTCCGGTGATCGCCATGACGGCAGTAAGCACCCGCGAGGAAATTCAGGAATGTTTTGATGCCGGCATGAACGACTATGTTCCCAAACCCTTTGATATCACAAGCTTACTCAGAAAAATTATATCTTTAACCGTAGAATAAGAAAAATAAAAATGGATAATACAATGGAAGAGTATAAAATAATTAATCTCGCGTTTCTTCGTTCTTTTACCAAAAATGATGATCAGAAAATGATCAAATACATAAATATGTTCCTCCAGCTCGCACCGGCAAGCATCCATACTATGAAGGCACAGCATGCTGCGGGTGACTGGATCAACCTCCGCACAACTGCACATTCACTTAAACCACAACTCGCCTATATGGGGATCGAATCGCTCAGGGAGAATATCATCCGCATAGAAGAATATGCAGGCGAAGCTAAAAATCCGGAAACCATCGGAACATTGATCGCCTCTGTGGAATCGGGATGTAACGATGCCTTTGTGGAACTCAAAGATGTAGTTCAAAAAATATCTTAATATTGCAAAACCAAAAACCTGCTACCATTTATGAAAAATGAAATCGTTTTTATTGTTGACGATGAACCTATGTTTGCACAGATGATGGAAGATCATCTTAAAGCAAAATATCCTCAGTTTCAGATCTTCAAATACACCACAGGGGAAGAATGTAATGATAATATGGATAAAAAACCTACCATCATTATCCTCGACTATCACCTGGATGCCGTAAATAAATCAGCGCGCAGCGGACTCGAAACACTTGAACATATTAAAAGAAAATATGAAGGTGTGGATGTCATAATGGTCTCCGGACAAGACAAAATAGATGTTGCAATTGAATGTATGAAAGCCGGTGCGTATGATTATGTTGTAAAAAATGAAACCAGTTTTATCCGCACAGAAAGTGCGCTGGAAAGATTATTTACCCACCGCGGTGTTGTGCATTCCCTCGCGCGCTACAAAAATCTCAACCGCATTATGATGTGGGTGATCGCCGGCATCGTTGTTGCCGCTTTCATTTTATATATTACAGGCGTGATCAATTAATGATTAAAATTTATTCTACAAAAAAGGCTGATCTTCATCAGCCTTTTTTTATTTCTTCGAAGCAACCTTCTTCCCTGTTCTTTCGCACATTATCCCAGTAAAAATATTTTCCGTTCATGGTGATATACACACCTTTCGGCAAGGTCTGCACAAACGATAACGCACATCCCATATTGAATAATCCGTCGCTGCTCCCGAATTTATAGGGGATCATCGCACCGGTGAGCACAATTGTTTTGTCTATGCCTGCTGCAGCAATACGTGCGGCCGTTTCCACCATGGTATCGGTGCCGTGGGTGATAATGATGCGCTTATTTTCACATCGCGAACAATAGTCTGCGATCGTATCACGGTCGGCATCCGTCATATATAAACTGTCGATCATCATAAGTGTTTCCAAATGCACATCAAGCGTGCAGCGGCCCAGTCGCAGGATCTCCGGCAGATGCGTCTCGTTGAAATATAATTGTCCTTTCAATTCATCATATTCCTTATCGAAGGTACCTCCAGTAACAAAAATCTTAATGCTCATATAAACTGTGTATTATTCATCCTTAAAGAAATTCACAACTGTCCGGATCAAAGTTATCAGGATCAGCGAAGAAAAAAAACAAAAGATCAATGCCTCGAAAGCAGGGAAAGTATGTGCATACTCCCGAAATGAACTTCCGAGTAAAATAACGAGAAGTGTAATACAAAGAATAAGATTGATGGTATAAGCAATGACAACTTTTTTCATATATGCGGCAGCATTGTCGACCATGAGGCTGCTGAATGCATTTACCAGCATATAGAATAATAATTCAATGCCGAAAACGGTCCAGATATATTTATGGTCGCTAACGAGCAGGTAGACGATCACCATAAAAAAAGCAGTAATACAAAATAATGCACCCGCTAACTGAAACGGATACATTTTTCTGTTTACAAGTTCCTTTATATATGATCTTTTCTGCATTTAATCTTTACGCATTTAACTTTTCATGATCATGAGGATTGCGATCATCGCCAGAATAATGCCTGCAACATTTACCTTCAGCAATTTTTCCCTGAAAACAAAATACGCTACCAGGCAGGTGCCGGCAACGATGGCAATATTATTCACCGGAAAAACGGTTGAACTTTCCCAACCCGGAAGATCCAGTGTGCGGATCAGAAAATACAAAGAACCATAATTCGGAATCCCCAGCAATAAACCGTATCCGATGCTTTTTACTGTAACCTTTTCTCTGAGATAAATATACCTGTAGAACAGAACCATCCAACCGATTGCCGCAGCGGTTCCGAACACAAATATCAGAAATAAATTGAAATCTGTATCGTCGAGAAAATTTTCCTGGTTCCATTTTGTAAACGTGTCGATTACCCCGCTGCCGATGAGGACAAGCAGGGGAAAGAAATAATAATTAAAATTATGCGGTTTGCCACTCTCCTCTTTTTTATAGGATGCAAATACAACGGCTACCATCGCAACGGCAATGCCGCCGATCTTTAATGGTGTGAACGGATCATCATACAGAAAATACGCAGCCGTCACCGGAATAATGAGCGATAATTTATTTGCTATGGAGGATACCGCGAGTCCGGCATATTTAACTGTGAGTCCCATCAGATAAAACACAGAGATAAATAATCCGCCGATCATGAGTGCATGTGTGAACCATGTATTTGTGACGATAGAGGATGCTGACGGGAAGCTGCCCTGGGCGATCGCTCCTTCTATGACACAAACCGTATAATTCACAACAATGGCCGGCAACATCGGCACATTATTTTTTGCAATGAGCTTGAAGGCAACGAAGATCATTACCGAAGTGAGGATACTTAAAAACAGCCAGATCATAAGCGTACATACCGGTTGAGCCTGTCACCGGAAAGCTCGAATGAATCAATTTTTGTTCCCGCGGGCAAAGGTGCCTTCACGCCTTCCTGCAGCATAACAGGTGTTTCAAAAACCAGCAGTTCATCCCAGATGCCCGCAGCCATAAAAGCATGGAGTGTTTTTGTCCCGCCTTCCACGAGTATGCTGTCGATATTTAATTTGAATAATTCGGCAACAATCTGCTCTGTACAATTTTCAGATTTCTGAATTTTAATAAAGCGGATATTTTCCTGTGCCGATGTATTTTCAAAATTAAATATTATGGTTTTCGCCTCGCGGTTAAATATTTTTAATCCGGGAGATAAATTGTTGCGGGTATCGATCGTGATCCGCACCGGATTATTTCCCGCACCCGAACGGTTCGTCAGTTGCGGGTCATCAGAAACAATCGTTTTTCCTCCGGCAAAAATGGCCATATGTGTTTTACGCAACTGGTGCACGAATCTGTCGCTGAGTGCATTCGTGAAATGCACAGTTCTGTTATCTATCCCTGCAATAAATCCGTCCGCACTCTGCGCCCACTTCAGGGTGATATACGGACGTTTTAACTTATGGAAGGTAAAAAAGAATTTATTGAGGGCATGACATGCATCCTCCAGCACTCCGGTGGTAACTTCAACGCCGGCTTCTTTGAGTGTTTCTGCTCCCCCTCTTGCCATTGCATTCGGATCCATGGCGCCTATTACCACATGTGGGATCTTTTTCTCGAGGATCAATAAAGAACAGGGAGGTGTTTTACCGAAATGGTTACAGGGTTCGAGGCTGATAAAGAGAGTGGATTCCGGA
>CAYTFT010000128.1:0-7122 GCA_964437155.1 uncultured Chitinophagales bacterium
GCTCAGTATATTTTTTTATCAGATAATATGTATCCTCTGTCGGCAGATCGAGTTCCACCCATTTAATGATAATACCATCGCGCTTTTCTCTTTGTTTCCAGGCATTGATCATATTCGGATAATCCTGCTTCGTGAGAATTACTTCATCTCCCTTTTCAAGGTCAATGCCGAAAATGATATTATCCAATGCCTCGGTGGTATTGCGGTGAATGGCGATTTCCTCCGCATCGGCACCGGCGAGTTCAGCAATTTTTTTGCGCAGGCTCTCTCTTCCTTTATCGAGAATCTGCCACATATAATAACTCGGCGCTTCATTCACCATTTTGAGGAACCTGTCGAGGGCATCCTGTACCACTTTGGGTGAAGGGCTCACGCCCCCGTTATTCAGATTGATAATTGTTGCTGAAGCGGTATACGCTTCTTTGATGGTGCGCCAGAAATCTTCGTCCGCAGCTAATGCTATTGGATCAATATTCTTTGAACGGGCGATCTCAGATTTAAAATGTTCACTGTAAACGAGCTCGGGTAAGGCGCTGAGTCCGGCAATGGCCACTGACTTTTTGATAAAGGACCTGCGGTTGGGCATGTGATGGGTTTTAGGGAAGTGAAGATAGGAAATTTGCAGAGAATAAATTCGCAGTGTTCCGGATTAAATAACACAACTCCTGAACTTCGCCAGCGGAAAATAAAAAAACCGCTCAAACAACTTTTACCAGCATCATTTCCTTAATTCTTTCCATCATAAAATCCACTTCTTCCATGGAATTGAATTTTGAAAAAGAGAAGCGGACGGCTGCAGAATTTTCAGGGCGATGCAGATGTGCAATTACGTGTGATCCGATATTGCTCCCCGAACTGCAGGCGCTGCCCCCGCTTACTGCCACACCGGCGATATCGAGATTGAAGAGTAATAATTCATTTTTTTCTGAAGGCGGGAAATTTACATTCAGCACGGTATATAATCCGTCCTCGGGAGAATTAAATACTACGCCGGGAATTTCATGCATCAGCCGGTTGCGTAGATGATCGCGCAGGGACGTAATATATTTTCTTGTTTCCTCCAGTTCACCGTAAGCGATCTCCAGTGCTTTTGCCAATCCGATGATACCATACAGATTTTCCGTACCTGCCCGCATATTCCGCTCCTGCGCGCCACCGTGAATTAAGGGTTTGATCGCTGCTTCCTTATTTACATAAATAAATCCCACACCCTTGGGACCATGAAATTTATGCGCCGCACAGGAAATAAAATGGATCTTCGTTTTTTGCAGATCCAGCGGATAATGCGCCATCGTTTGTACGGTATCACAATGAAAATATGCATGATGCGTATTGCAAAGTCCGCTAACACGTTCAATATCAAGTAATGTCCCGATCTCATTATTGGCATGCATTAAACTCACCAATGTTTTATCATCCGATGATTGCAATAAACGCTCAAGATCATCATAATCAACCGATGCATCAGACTTCAATGCTACATAATCAAGTTTTACCCTGCCCTCTGCCTTTAATGCCTCAACGGTATGGGTTACCGCATGATGTTCAATTTCGGAAGTGATGATACGCGTAACACCGAGATCGCGTACACTGCATTGCAGGGCCATATTATTTGCTTCGGTACCACCGCTCGTAAAAAAGATCTCGCCGGGAGAAACATGGAAAATGCCCGCAATTTGTTTTCTTGCTTTTTCAATGGCAGCCCTTGTTTCGCGCCCGTAGGCGTGGATGGAGGAAGGATTGCCAAAATGGTTTTGCAAATAGGGAAGCATTGCCTCCAGCACCCGTGGTTCGAGTTGCGTAGTGGCTGCATTGTCGAAGTAAACACGCATGAATTATGAGTTCTTATTTACAAAATTAAGCATAATCTGCCGGCGTGCGGCAGGCCGGATGATCATTTCATAATAACCCGGATATCGTCCATCATCTTGCGGTTGATATTTTCCGCAGTTGTTTTGGTGGAGCTCTCAGAATATATCCGGATGATCGGCTCTGTATTGCTCGCACGCAGATGCACCCAGTCGCCACCCATTTCTATTTTCAGTCCGTCTTCCTTATTCAGTTTTTCTTTCCTGTATTTTTCTTCCATCTTTTTGAGGATGGCCTTCACATCGGTACCGTCGGGTAATTCAATTTTATTTTTCGCCATGAAATAATTCGGATATTCACCGCGCAGCATCGAACAGCTTTTTCCGGAAGTTGCCAGATGCGAAAGAAATAATGCAATACCCGCAAGTGCATCGCGGCCGTAATGTAATTCCGGTAAAATGATACCGCCATTTCCTTCCCCGCCGATAACCGCTTCCACCTCTTTCATTTTTTTCACCACATGTACTTCGCCAACTGCGCTTTGAAAATGATCGACGCCGTATTTTTTTGCAACATCTCTCAGCGCCTGTGTGGAAGATAAATTGGAAACACAATTTCCCTTTTTATGCTTCAGCACATAATCTGCAATGGAAACCAGCGTATATTCTTCGCCAAACATATCGCCGTTCTCACATACGATCGCAAGCCGGTCAACATCGGGATCCACCACAAGGCCCACATCTGCTTTCTGGTGTTTTACTTCATGTGCAATGGTGGAGAGATGTTCGGGAAGCGGTTCGGGATTATGCGGAAAACGACCATTCGGATTGGTAAATAATTCCACTACATCGGTAACCCCTAATGCAACAAGTAATTCGGGAACAGAAATTCCGCCGGTTGAATTCACACAATCGATCACCACTTTGAAATTTCTTTCTTTGATTGCTTTTTTATTGACAAGCGGCAATTCAAGAATTTTATCGATATGTTTCTGTATATAATAAAATTTTTGCTGGTATTCACCGAGTTTATCTACATCATTATAAATGATCTCGCCTGCTGCTGCGATGCGTAACACTTCGGCGCCGTCATCGCCGGAAATAAATTCACCGAGATGATTGATCAGTTTGAGTGCATTATAATTTTTCGGATTATGCGATGCCGTGATAATAATTCCGCCGCCGGCATTTTCTCTCGGCACTGCTATCTCTACCGTAGGTGTTGTGGAAAGACCAAGATCCACCACTTTTATCCCGATCGACTGCAGGGTTCCTGTTACAAGATGCGTGACCATCTCACCGCTGATGCGGGCGTCACGCCCGATCACCATGGTATGATTTCCGGTTGTTTGTTTGATCCAGGTTCCGAAAGCAGCGGTAAACCTGATAATATCCTCAGGTGTAAGATTTTCTCCGGGTTTCCCTCCAATTGTACCTCTGATACCGGAGATCGATTTAATTAACGTCATAATTACCGGGCAAAGGTAAATAAATCCGCCGGATGGCCCGGGGCGATAAGATGTGTAAATCTTCTATTTTTGTCCCGATTTCCTTACCGGCATGCCTGCAGAAAAACAATGGTTTGAAACCTGGTTCAACACCCGGTACTACGATGTATTATATCAGCATCGCGATCAGGATGAGGCTGCCCTGTTCATTGATGCACTGCTGCAATATCTGCACCCCGCACCATCGGCAAGTATTCTGGATGCTGCATGCGGTAAAGGCAGACATACCACTTACCTGGGTTCGAAGGGATTTGATGTTACCGGCATTGACCTCTCCTATAAAAATATCAGCGAAGCAAAATTCCAGGAAACGCAAACTATTTCTTTTTTTCAGCACGATATGCGCAAAGTTTTCCGCCTGAATTATTTCGACTACATATTTAATTTCTATACGAGCTTCGGATATTTCACCGAGGATAAGGATGATATCTCCTGTTTAAAGGCATTTGCTTCCGGATTAAAAACGGGTGGTAAACTGGTGCTGGATTTTTTTAATACAGATTATATCATGCAACATCTTACCGGTGAAATAACAAACCTGATCAACGGGAACAGGTTTACGATCAGCAAAACATGTGATAAGGGTTTTATCATCAAAAAAATTCAAGTGGAAGATCATGGAGAAAAAGCTGTTTTTTACGAAAAAGTAAAAGCGATCACCCTCGAAAAATTCGAAACCTTTATGTCGGCAGCAGGATTAAAACCTATCGCTTATTTTGGCGGTTACCAATTGCAACCTTTCGATCCCGCCACATCTGAACGTTTGATCATTATCGCAGAAAAATAATGTTTCCGGAAGCATTGCAGCATATCGATGAACAATTGATGCTCCTTATCAACAGGACATGGAGTAATCATTTCTTTGATGTTATAATGCCGCCCGTGCGGGATAAATTCTTCTGGATCCCGCTCTATTTCATAATTGCAGGTATGATCGTCTGGAAATTAAGGATGAAGGGAATAGTATTGCTCCTGGTGATCCTCGCAAATTTCGGCCTGAGTGACCAGTTGAGCAGCGCGGTTATTAAACCCGCAGTCGCACGCACAAGACCCTGTAATGATCCTTCTTTTCAATCGGAAATTACATTGCGCATTGATGCCTGCGGCGCAGGGAAAAGTTTTACTTCCAGCCATGCAGCGAATACTTTTGCGCTTGCCACCTTGCTGACACTTTTATTCCGCAGGAAATTTTCATTAACAGGCCCGTTGCTTTTTTTCTGGGCATTTCTGGTATCCTACGCACAGGTATATGTAGGCGTGCATTATCCGCTGGATATAATCGGCGGTGCATTACTCGGTATACTGATAAGTGTTATGGTGTATTTTACCGCAAAAAAAATATTGCCCGACCGGTTTATTTCTGAACTTTAATTTTCTTTAAACAGTAATTCCACTATGTCGATATTGCAAACCTTTTTTCTGATCCTTACCTCCGCCACCGGAATCGGAGCAGCGTGGGTATTGCGGAAAAAAACGCATAGTGAATTTCTGAGCATCCTCCTCTCCTTCAGCGGTGCTTACCTGCTCGGGGCTGTTGTTTTACATTTGTTGCCGGAAATATTTACAACAGACCAGCCGGCTGCAGGTAATGTGCATGCACACGATTATACGGTAGCGATCTTTGTATTAGCGGGATTTTTCATTCAGCTGATTATTGTGCAGTTCACCCGCGGGATTGAACACGGACATCTCCACTTACATGAACATCTCTCCAAAGGGTATGTGACGGGTGTTATTTTCGGATTATCCATCCATGCATTTATGGAAGGCATTCCGTTATCGGCAAATACAATTGAACCCGGACAACTGGCGCCGTTGTTCAGGGGAATTTTGCTGCATAAAATACCCGAGTCATTTGCCTTGGCAACGGTACTTTTTTTCTCGATAAAAAATTCGACCTATGCATTTATTATTCTTGCTCTCTTTGCATTGATGACGCCAATAGGAAGCGTTACAGGGAAATATTTTGCAGAGAACGGTACTTTCCCTTTCAACTGGCTGCTTGCCGTTGTATGCGGATCACTGATTCATATTTCCACCACCATTATTTTTGAAGCCAGCGGGAAGGCACATAAGATCGGATTGTATAAATTCCTGGCAATCATTGCAGGCTCAGGGATCGCATTATTATCGCTGCTGTTTGAATAAATTCAAAATTTATCTTACGAGGTACATTTTTCCGAAGCCGGAATTAAAATACTGATCGGTACCCGTATCATATTTTTCCAGGGATTCCCCGTTGAGTCTGGTCACCACACGATAAAGGTATAATCCGTTGCCGACGGGATCGCCGAATTTATCGGTACCATCCCATGCGAATTCAGTGATATTATTTCCCACATGCAGCTCGCCCAGCTCGTTGCGCATGATCTCACGGATAATTTTTCCGCTGACCGTCATGATCTGGATCTTGAAATAATCAGGGACCTCGCTTCCCGTAAGCGTGAAAACAAATCGTGTTTGTGTGGTAAACGGATTGGGATAATTCATCACATTGGAGATCATTGCTTTATTGATCACTTCAAACGTAATCCTGTAATCCAGCGGCCCTCCGGAATTATTCCCTGCCACATCCTCACCGTGAATTTTTAATGTATAAATACCATCCTGTTCAAAAACCGGATACATTTCCACGCGTGCATCATTAGCTGTAGCGAGTGTATTGGTATCTGCGGGATAAAATTTTGTTGTAACACCGTCGTAATAAAAATTATGGATCGTTTCATCCGGGTAAGTGATAGAAATATTCAGAAGTCCGGTATCAGCAAGTGCCAGATATTGATTCTCATCTTTTAAATTAATGAGGATGAAGGGCTTTGCGCTCACAATGTCTCCATCAAAAATATGCACCCCGTCGAAGGTTACATCCAGCAAAGGATTTCGCACGTCGGCGGTATTATAAAAAGGAAGATAGCCAACATTATTAAAATGGTATTGTTCAGGCTGATCATAATCCGGATTCACTTCCACCACCAATGTGTTTTTTCCGGTGGGTGCATCCAGCGAACTGAATCCGATGGTGGAGATCATTGTCATATCGGTGAGCAGCGAATCCTGCCGGCTGTAAGGAACAGGATGTAGAACATTATTCACATCACGGATATTAAATGCGATGAGCAGGCTGTCCAGATTATAATCGCTTACATTGGTAACAGCGATCTCCAGATGTACCTGCTCTCCCTGATCCACCGAATCTCCGTCATACACAAAATGCATATTCGGATTTAGTGCTGCTTCCGGAACCGGCGCATAGATCATCCGCCAGTAATTGAATTGCGCAGGTGTCCGCAATGAATCATCCTGCGTATTTAATTTTAATCTGACATAAGGATATAATTCCGCATCAATAAATGCGATGGTAGTATCGCCACTTTCGAGGTGGGGAGCAAGCAAAGTTTCATTACCGGAATAATCCACACCTATCACATCAATACCATTAGAATCAACAGGAAAATCATCGTTCGAAAATAAACTCCACTGCGCTTTATCCCAGCTGTAAGCCGGACCGATAAGCGGTGTTTCAATAGTTCCCTCATTCCAGTTACCTTCAATTACAAATGTTGCTTCGATCTTGGTCCCGAGCGGGTCCCCGATGAGTTCATATTTAGATCCCGGATTTCCTTTCTGCGCATAAAAGATATACGACCTGTCATAATCATAGGTCGCAAGTGTATTAATATCCACTGCCCCATAAGCATTAAATGCATCGAACAAACTATGACCGTAAATTAAAGTATCATCGAGCCATGCACAAAAATCAGCATAATTATTACTGTAGCACATAAAATAGGAACTGTCGGGGATCG
>CAYTFT010000129.1:0-7098 GCA_964437155.1 uncultured Chitinophagales bacterium
CGTAAGTATCTCGGATACATACAGCAAAGTCCGTATGCCTTCGGCGACAGCATAGCCGCCATGCACGATTATGCCGATTATTTTTATGTGTATACCGATGATCAGTTCATTGAACTGGAGAAAAATCCGGCGCTGAAAGTTTTTGCAGGAGATAATATCATTGCGTATATAAATCACCTGGGGCAATTCAGAATTTTTTATCAGTACGATATTACAGATGCCGATGATTATGTTCCTATCAAAATAGAATGTGGCGCAAACACCGTTGCCTACATTGATAATTATCAGGATCTCAAAGTATTTTACAAAGGTCAGATCTACACCTTATTCAATTTACCGGCGACCAATTGTCTTGAGGCAACCGGAACCGGCGGCACTTCCGGAATCGATGCCTATTGTGACGCCGCTGTTGTTACGAATGTAGAATCAGGACTGTCTGTCTTTAAAGCAGGTGATGATATGGTGGCATATATCGACGATAACGACCGCTTTCAGGTATTTTACGACGGACGTATAATTATGCTTGAACAGGAAGCACCACTTATTTATGAAATGGTTGACAACGTTCTCTGGTATATAGATAACAACAACTATTTCAAGGTGTTTACCGGTGGAGAATTAACCGTTGTAGAAACCTACTATCCGTCCATAATCAAATGCGATAAAGATGTTGTGGTATATACAGATCTCGATAAACGACTGAAAGCTTTTTATAAAGGCGATAAGAAAATCATCTCCGATACGATAGTACTGGGTTTCGATGTGAATAACACGATGATTATGTATACGAACATCCCCAATAAATATAAATTTTATTCGTTGGAATAATATGTCCTCTGCCTCCCGGATTTACCGGTTCCTTTCTTCAGCACAAAAAACGTTTACCGGAATCCGGGCACTTAGGATCATCAGAAAAAGTCTGCTTTTTTTTCTTTGCGGATTTTTACTTTTTTTTCTGCTTAATCTGATTTTTCCGTTACGCGTGCAAATAGAATATTCCCAGATCGTAACAGCACGCGACGGCACGGTGCTGAATGCATTTCTAACATCCGACGATAAATGGAGGATGATGACGGAACTCGATGAGATCACACCCGATATGCAGAAGGCGATCATTTTTAAAGAGGATAAATACTTTTACGATCACCCCGGCGTAAATCCTGTTTCTGTTATCCGGGCGCTGGTGAATAATCTTCTCTCCGGTCAGCGCACCTCCGGTGCATCCACCATTACCATGCAGGTGGCGCGCCTGCTGGAACCAAAAGACAGAACGTATTCAAATAAAATCACAGAAATGTTCAGGGCATTACAGCTGGATATGCTGTATTCAAAAAATGAGATCCTGCAGATGTATTTAAATCTTGTGCCCTATGGCGGAAATATCGAGGGTGTGAAAGCTGCATCTGTACTTTACCTGGATAAAACGCCGTCGGTATTGAGCCTCGCCGAATTAACGGCATTGTCCATCATCCCCAACAGGCCCACCTCTTTGCGACCCGGCGTAAATAATGATATTATCGTGAAAGAAAGGAACAGATGGCTGGAGAAATTCAGGGATCATCATTTGTTTCCGGACGAAATAATCAATGATGCTGTTGCTGAACCCTTCACTGCATTCAGAACAGAAGGGCCGGAGATCGCCCGGCATTTTTGTTCGCGGATGAAAGAACAATATCCGGACAGGCCGATCGTAAAAACAGATCTCCGGGCAGAAATACAATTGCAGACCGAGAAATTAGTTGCTGATTATGTGGATCATTTATGGGGACTCGATATTCATAATGGCGCTGCAATAATTATCAATAATACATCACATGAAATTGTTGCCTACGTGGGCTCTGCCGATTTTTTTGATACATTCGACGGAGGGCAGGTGGATGGTGTGCAGGCTGTGCGATCACCGGGAAGCACATTAAAACCTTTATTATATGCGCTGGCGTTTGACGCAGGTATTGAAACACCACAGTCAATGATCGCCGATGTTCCGGTTAATTATTCGGGATATAGTCCTGAAAATTATGACGAGGATTACCACGGAAACGTAAGCATTGAATTTGCACTTTCACATTCCCTGAATGTGCCCGCAGTAAAAACACTTGCAGAACTGGGCATGGACCCATTCGTAAATACATTGGCGGCTGCACATTTTACATCCATCGAAAAAAATAAAAACAAACTTGGTTTATCGGTTGTTCTGGGTGGATGTGGTGTAACGCTGGAGCAACTCACCGGTTTATACAGTGCATTTGCCAACGGAGGAAAATACCGGCACATCAAATGGTTGCAGGAGGATGCCGATACAGCTTCCATTCAATTATTTTCTGCTGCATCGGCATTTATGACGACAGAAATATTATTACAGCTCACCCGGCCCGATCTGCCGAATTATTATCAGAATGCGAAAAATATTCCGCTGGTGGCATGGAAAACCGGAACTTCCTATGGCAGAAAAGATGCGTGGAGCATCGGCTATAATGATCAGTATACAATTGGCGTCTGGATCGGAAATTTTTCAGGCAAAGGAGTTCCTGAATTAAGCGGTGCAAATGTGGCAACGCCTCTCCTTTTCAATATCTTCAATGCCATTGAAACAGAAAATAATAAAGATTGGAACCGGATGCCGCCAACGGTATCTTTCCGGTATGTATGTTCCCTCACCGGAAAAGTCCCTGCAGATTTTTGTCAGAATGTGGTGATGGATTATTTTATTCCCGGCATATCCAAGAATATCACATGCGATCATTTAATTCCGCTAAAAGTTTCCGTAAACGAGAAATTCAGTTATTGCACCACCTGCCTTCCGGAAACAGGCTATAAGGAAAAAATGTATCCGAATTATGCACCGGATATTATTGCCTGGATGCAGTCAAAAAATATTCCCGTAACAATTATCCCGCCGCATAATCCGGATTGTGAACGGGTATTTGCTGAAGGTGCCCCGGTAATTAATTCTCCGGTGAATGATCTTGAATATCTCATCGATAAACTCGACAAGCAAAAAATAATGCTTTCTGCAAACGTGGCAGCCGATGTAAAAACGGTTTTCTGGTATATCAATGATAAATTATTTTCCAAGTCCGAAGCAGGTAAACCGGTATTCCTTGAGCCCGAAGAAGGAAACCTCAAAATCAGCTGCAGTGATGATAAAGGAAGAAATACAGATATTCATGTATCGGTCAGATATTTTTAGCGGTAGGATTTTAAATATTTTTCAGCCTGGTACGAATAAAAAAAATGAGCCTGCTCTTTCGAACAGGCTCATTTTTTAATAAATTATGTTATCCATATTTTATCACTCATCCCACCAAACCGGCTGGAGAATGTTTGGAACATAAAAGTCACCGGTGCAGCTTGTATTATATAACCGCTCATCGATGCAGGTCGGGAAGCGGCGTGGAATTTCATCCGGTTCCAGAACGGAATCAGGATTAGGCGTAAGGGTCGGGAAATTAGTCCTTCTCCAGTCTGCCCATGCTTCCGGCTGTGTGAACATCGCGATATATTTCTGCGTCATGATCTTTTCCAGCGTGATGGTAGCACCTGTTTCGTTTGCATTGGCTGCTTCATACACAGCATCGGGTGCACCAACAGTTGCAAGAATATTAGCTTTCACTGCATCATTATAGGCAGTTGCTGCTGCATCTGTATTTCCTAAACGGAGATTTGCTTCTGCCTCAATGAATTTCATTTCATAATAGGTAATAAGCGGAAGCGGTTGCGCAACAATTTCTGATGCGTATAAATCTCCGATATTCGAAGCATCATTGTTAACGCCGTTTACAGGAACACCGGAATAAACTCCACCGGCATCGAGATCGGCATATAAAGGAAGACGCGGATCGGATAATCCCGACAACATATTAATAAACGACTCACCCATTTTGATATAATTCGCACGGGTCGTGTTGAAGGATGTCCATGGATTTAATTCATTTCCGGCATCACCGAAAATAGCCATGGTATTATCTGCATTGGAAGTAACACCACTTTCAGAAAGATGCATCAGCGCTTCGTTGGCAGAGCCGGAAGGATCGCGTTTGCTCAATCTGTTGGCATATCTTGCCTGCAGCATATGTGCCGCTTTGATCCACATGGTCACGTCACCGTTATGCATGATATCGTCAGAACCCGGTAATAATGCATTTGCACTGATATCTGTAGAAAGATCAGCGATCGCCCCGTCCAGGTCACTCTGGATCTTTGCAATGATCTCTTCCTGTGTATCATATGCAGGATTGAGCGATTCCTGTGTTCCGTCGAGGCCCTGTAAAGCTGCAGAATACGGAATATCGCCCCAGTAATCGGTTGCAAGACCAATGGTCATGGATTTTAAAATGGTACCGATTCCGCGATAGTACGGATTTTCATCACCGGCAGTATTAATGAGTTCCTGCTGATTGATCAGTGCATCGGCGTATACCGTTTTCCACTCATTAATATTACTTAATTCGGTGATCTTATAATCACGCACATCGATCATCTGGAAATCATTTCCTGCACATTGCTGCACAAGAATTGAACTTGTTCGCGCCAGCTGACCCGTGTATAAAGTTTGTGCTGCCACCTCTGATACGGTAAGCAACAATGCCGGTGTAACTTCCGTCGGAGAGTTGGGAGAATTTTCCACCTCTTCGATCCAGCTTTTACATCCTGATCCAAACAGGATGACCGGCAGTGAGAGCATTAAAAAAATCTTTTTCATATCATTTGATTTTGAATGGTTAGAAGGATGCACTTACGGTAAACAAATAAGATTTTGTGCTTGGGTTATTGAACCAGTCGAAACCGGCAATATTTGATCCCGCACCTGTTAAACTTGTTTCCGGATCAACACCCGGATAATCTGTTTTTAAGAACAGGTTACGTCCGGTTGCAGAAACGGTAAGCGCTTTAATTACATTTTTATTCTCCAGCGTAAATGCATAACTGATTTTTGCTTCACGCAATCTCACCCAGCCGCCGTCATATACAGCCTGTGATGAAGCTGCATAATCTCCGAGATAGGATTGGAAATAATCTATCGGAGAAAGTGCTGTTGTGTTGGGTGAATAAGTTCCATCTGCATTTTCCACTACACCTTCAATAATATATGTTTCATTACGTGCATCACCGCTGCCGTTAACTGTTACGTTATCATATAAACCATCGGGTGTGCCGTCCACCGTCCAGGAGGATGTTCCCAAACGGTTCATTCGCGCAATTGTTCCGCACCAGATATCACCACCATGCCGAATATCCAATAACCCGCTGATGGTAATTCCATGCCATGTAAGTGCCGTATTGATATTCATGAGCCAGTCGGGATACGGATCGCCGATAATACCACTCACTGTATCAAAAACGGGATAACCATCTGCATCAATAATTAAATCACCATCAGGTGTATAGGCCCACTGTGAACCATATAAAACACCATAGGGTTGTCCAACCTGCACATAAGCGCCCGGATCACCGAAACCTGCTTCAATTTCAATTTCATCAACACCATCTGCAAGTTGCGTTACTTCATTTACATTCTTGCTGAAGTTACCGCCGATATTCCAGGTGAGATCTTTCTTTTTAATTACATCTGCATTTAATGTGAGCTCAATGCCTTTATTTGTCATGGCACCGGCATTATCATACACATAGGAAAATCCTGATGTGGAAGCAATCGGTTTGGTCAGGAGAATATCAGATGATTCCTGAATATAATAATCTCCGTCAAAATCAATTCTTCCGTTCCAGAATTTTAATTCAAGTCCGAATTCAGTACCTGTTAACCGTTCGGGTTTAAGATCAGCATTTCCCAATACGCCTAACTGGCTGTATCCGAATCCGGATTGCTCCAGGTACGGGAAGCTATATCCGTCTGTAAATCCATCGGTATATAAAGGTGAAATGAAATACGTATTTGCGCTATATGGCTGCGGTTCAATACCGGCCTGTGCATAGGCAAACCGTATTTTTCCGAATGACCATATTTTATTTGTGTTCATTATTTCACTGAAAACAAAGGAAGCACTTGCTGAAGGGAAAAATGCACTTCCTTCATTCGGGCCATAGGTAGACGACCATTCATTTCTTCCTGTGAGTGAAAGGAATAAAAGGTCCTTATAATCAAATCCTAATTCACCGAAGAGAGCGACATTGCGCTGTAAACTTGAAATCTGACTTGCATAAAGATCTGATGCATTACTCAGATTATAAAAATCAGGAATGGTAAGATCACGTCCTCTCGCATATAAATTATTTACGTTGATGTCAGTGATATTATTTCCCAAAGTAATATCCATTGAAAAATCATCATTGATCTGCTTTGTTGCCATTGCGATAAGGTCGCTGTAGATCTGACGATAGCGAATGGTATTTTCTTCAATTTGTCCGCCGGGGGCATTTGCAGGATCGTTACTTCCGATCGCAAAAACCTGTTTGCGTTCATCCGTATAAGAATCTGCGCCGACACGATAAGTCAGGTTCAGCCATTCCCAAGGTGTATACATTGCTGAGAAATTGCTGATCAAACGGTTCACACCTGTTGTTTGCGGATTATTATATACTGTCCAGTAAGGATTATCATATACATAATAATAATTTCTGTTTGCACCGCTTGCATATTCATATCCCGGATTAGCAAGATCGTAACTTGTTGGTGCACGCATCAAACTCAGCATAACACCTGAAAGGTTACTTCCGTTTTGTGCCATTGTTCCGCCGCTGGAAATATAATTTGCGTCCACGCCGATTTTAAAATTCTGATATACGTTGAGATCAGAATTTACACGAACAGATGTTCTGTCAAATTCTGTATTTGGAATAATTCCTTTATCCTGAGAATTTCCTATGGAAAGGCGCAAGGATCCTCTGTCAGTGCCACCGCTGATTGCGAGGTTATTATTATAGGTCATTCCTGTCTGGAAGAATTCATTGGCATTATCTATTGGCGTAATTCCCTGAGAGGACATTAACGGACCCCAGCTATACGGTGTTCCACCGGTTTCACCCTCATCGCCGGTATCCCATAAAAGGTCAGGTCCCGGGTTTGAAGTTGAGAATACACCTTCAGGTTCAAGGGTGCCGTCATCGTTAAATCCGCCACCGCCTGTTCCCTGGGTATAA
>CAYTFT010000130.1:0-7082 GCA_964437155.1 uncultured Chitinophagales bacterium
ACAGATATTTTTTATTCAATACATCGCCCTCACATCCCGCTAAAAGGATACACACCGCTGTGTAATAATGTAGTGGATTGAATTTCACAGATAATAGATTTTTACATCGTGGATATTTTCCTGTAATTCAGTAGTTAATTTGGAAAATATATTTTCAGGTAAATAAGGGTAACTATTTTATTTCTGTATTACAACACGTGTTCCCACTTTCACAAATGCGTAAATCTCATCAATATGTTTATTCTTGAGAGAAATACATCCATGCGTCCAGTTCTCTTTTTTATCTATCAGACTGTCGTCATCCGGTGTGCCATGAATACCGATCTCGCCGCCGATGGCAGCATCCTTTGGAATTTCTCCATTTTCCTTTGCCGCATTGAATTTTTTGTAGCTTTCTTCTGTGGGATAATTCACCCAAAGAAATTTACTCCATGATTTATGCGGATATATATTTCGCAGAATGAATTCTCCTTCCGGTGTACACATGTCTCCCTGCATGCGTTTGTCATCCACCGGATTGGGCCCGAAAACAACAGGATATGTTTTAATAACTATGGAATCGGACTTGATCTGCAGCGTATACTCCGATTTATCGATAAAAATATACAGCGTTGAAGTGTCGATATGCAATTCGCTGATACAATCCCCCAATGCAATATCGGGAGTTGCTTCACGTGTTGTTTCTTCTGTACTTTTTGATGCCGGCATAGGCTCAGGTCCGGTGCAAGATAATAAAATGAAGAGGGAAAATAATGTATATGTCATCAGCTGCATCCAGCAAAAACGCACCCCGGTTTTAAAATAGTATGCGGGAGAGGAGAGGGAAGCAGATCACATACTCCGATATAATACTATTGCCCAAATTCCCAATGCTATTTCGATCGCAGCAATGTAATAGGTGTTTTTTGATGCAGCGCCTTTCTGCAAAATGGAGATCCATCTTCCGGAGACGAGACCGGCATACAAAACAACCGAGAAAAATAAACCCGCTGACCGGAAATCTTCATGCAAAGCACACCAGGCATACATTGCTGCCCATGCTGCCTCGAGCCCGACATACAATGCAAAATACTCTGAACGCCCGGAGGTATTTATAAAGGAGATACCTGAAAACGATGCAGTGGCAGTTGGTTTGAGTCCGCACCAGAATGCAAATCCGGCATATAGTACCGCATTCACCCATAAGTAAATTTCAATGGTTGTCATATATCGCTTTTTTTAGGTTTATTTTGCAGCATGCATGAACCGGAGATAATATTTGAAGATAATTCAATTCTTGTATTAAACAAACCGTCCGGGCTCATGGTTGAGCGCGACCGCCACGGCAACGCCAGTGTGGAGGAATGGGTGGAAAGATATTTTGACGGAAAAAGGGTTTCACAGAACACCATTATCGGTATTGTCCATCGCCTCGACAGGCCGGTGAGCGGCGTGTTGCTGATCGCCAAGAAGAAAAGTGCGTTGGTGGACCTGAATCATCAGTTTGAAACAAACGGCATTGAAAAAATATATTTTGCGATTTCGGAAAATGCTCCGGAAAAACCGGAAGCGCATCTGCAGCATTATTTATTTAAGGATGTAAAAAATAAGAAGGCAGTCATTTATAAAAATAAAAGAAGTAATGCCGTGAAATGTGAACTTATTTATAAACTGACAGGTCAATTGCAGAATGGTTATCTGCTTGAAATACATCCGCTGACCGGGAAATATCATCAGATACGCGCACAGTTATCCTTTATCGGTTGCCCGATTATCGGAGATGAAAAATACGGCAGCGGTAAAAAGTATAAAAAGGATGCGATTGCACTGCATGCTTCTTCGATCGAATGTATGCATCCCGTTGAAAAAATTAAAATGCGTTTTGAGGCACCGGTGCCTGCCGACTGGAAATAATCTACATAGCGCCACCCCGGTCATCTTCAGATAACAGAATTCTTTTATGCGGAGACGAATTTCAGCACTACATTTCCGGATTTTTGGCCGGATTCAACATATGTATATGCCTCGGTAATTTCTTCTGGTTTATAATATCTGTCGATTAATGGTTTGAATTTTCCGGATTCAGCGAGTTCTTTGAAAAATAAAACATCTTCCCTTGAGATGGAAGGTATCGGGAACAGTAGTTTCTTTTTCCCGAAAAGCGGAGTGGTTAATGCCAGCAGAATATTCTCACCGCGATAGCCGAGTTCCGTGGAAATATAAATTCCTTTTTCCTTCAAAAGCGGTTTGCATTCGCCAAAAGAACTTTTCCCGACTGCATCAAAAATAAAAGTGAACCGCTGCGGTGTCTTTGTGAAATCTTCTTTTGTATAATCAATAACAAGATCTGCACCCAGTGCACGTACCTTGTCCATATTTTTAGTATTACACACGGCAACAACATAGGCTCCAATTTGTTTCAGTAATTGAACTGCTGCTGAACCGATCGCACCGCTTGCCCCATACACTAAAACAGGATCGCCGGCCTTAACTCTTGCTGCCCTGATATCGCAGAGTGCATAATGCGCACCTTCTGTCAGGCAGGCGGATTCTTCAAAACTTAAATTTTTCGGCTTCAGGGCCATTGCTCCGTTTGCAGGCATGATCATAAATTCAGCATGCGCACCAAATTGTTTATCGTTATATCCGAAAACACTGTCACCGGCTTTGTAAGTATGCACAGCAGAACCAACAGATTCGATCACCCCTGCAAATTCATTCCCAAGGATTTTATGCTTCGGTCTGAATAATCCGCTGAATAAACGGGAAACAAAATATTCGGCGCTTCTGAAACCACAATCCGTTCGGTTAACCGTTGCCGCATACACTTTAATAAGAACCTCATCCGGGCCCGGAACCGGTTTCTGTGTTTCGGTCAGCCGCACTACTTCAGGCGGTCCGTATCGTTGATGCATGAGTGCTTTCATCAGGATATTTATTTATCAGAACGATTTGTATTAAATTAAAATAACCTGTGATCACTCCTCTGCGATGGTAAAATCGAGTTTCCTTTCTGCAAGGTCGGCATTCTGCACTTTTATGCGGATCTTATTGCCTAATTCATAGTTTTCCGAATTCGTGAGGCTTACCAGGCGCCGGCGTTTTTCATCATACATAAGTTCATCTCTTATGGTATCAACGCGTATCATGCCTTCGCATTTATTTTCCGTCAATTCAACGAATACACCATACGTTGTGATTCCTGATATAACACCGTCAAATAATTCACCGATATGTTTTGACATGTATTCCACCTGTTTATACTTCACACTTTCCCGCTCGGCTTCCATCGCCTTGCGTTCTGTTGCAGATGAATGCCTGCATTTATCCTCCAGATCTTCTGTTTTCGCGTATAACAACGGATCGCGCGCTAAAACATTCTCAAGAATTCTATGCACCATCAGATCGGGATACCTGCGGATAGGAGAGGTGAAATGGGTGTAATGATCGAAGGCAAGGCCGTAATGCCCGATATTTTTGGTTGTATAAACCGCCTTTGCCATACATCGGATCGCCAGGCTTTCGAGAATATTTTGTTCCGGCTTTCCTTTTATTTCCACCATCAGTTTATTGAGTTCGGAAGAAATATTTTTTGGTGAATCAAGTTTCAGTTTATATCCGAACCGTTTTGCATTCAACGAAAATTCTTCCAGCTTTTGCATATCGGGCATATCATGCACACGATAGACAAACGGAACCCGTGTATGGTTCTTCGCAAGATGAAAAGCAACGCGTTTATTCGCAAGTAGCATAAGATCCTCAATAAGCATATGTGCTTCCTTGCGTTCCTTTACATACACGCCGGTGGGAACAAAATTATCATCCAGAATAAATTTAACTTCCTGCGTTTCAAAAGAAATGGCACCTGCCCTGAATCGTTTTTCGCGCAGCTGATGCGAGATCCTGTTCAGCGCCAGAATTTCATCTGCATATTCACCGCTTTTATTTTCAATGATCTCCTGTGCTTCTTCATACGTAAATCGCCTGTCGCTGTGCATAATGGTTTTTCCAAACCATTCATCTATTATCGTTGCATTTTCATCCATTTCAAAAATCGCGGAGAAGGTAAGTTTATCCTCACGGGGCCGCAGCGAACAAACATTATTGGAAAGTTTTTCCGGCAGCATCGGGATAACACGGTCAACAAGATATACGGATGTACCTCTGGAATACGCTTCTTTATCGATGGGCCCGCCGGGCGTTACATAATGCGAAACATCTGCAATATGCACCCCCACTTCTATATTGCCGTTATCGAGTATGCGGTAAGAAATGGCATCATCAAAATCCTTTGCGTCGTAAGGGTCAATGGTAATGGTAAATATTTTTCGGATATCCTTTCTGCGTTTGATCTCCTCTTTGGATATTGCAACAGGCAATTCTTCGGCCGCCTTTTCCACTTCTTTCGGGAACTGATAATTAATTCCTGTCTCCACAAGAATTGCCTCCATATCACTGGCATGTTCACCGGCAGCACCCAGTTTACTCACGATCTGCGCAATCGGATTTTTCATGGTTGGCGGCCATTCCTTTATGCGCATGATCACTCTGTCGCCATTCGAAATTTTATTTTTTTTGATCTCCTCTGCCGGGATATAAAAATCATAATTATTAAACCGGTCATCGGTAAGTGCAAATGCAAAATTTTCCGATATCTCTACACGGCCGATAAATAATTCTTTTTCGCGTTTGATGATCTCTACGATCTCGCCTTCAGGTTTTTTATTTTTTCCGTGTGCGGTAATTCTTACCCGGACAGTATCGCCGTTAAATGCACGGTTGGTTTTGCGGGAGGGAACAAATACATCATATAAATGCCCGTCGATCACAACGTAAGCATTTCCGCTTTGCGTCATGTCCACAATGCCCACCATCGTATTGATAGCCGCAGGTTTGATTTTCGCCCTGAAGGTATCGGCTTCATATTCTTCAATGCGCCCTGTGCTGATCAGATTTTGCAACGCATCAAATACGCCATCCATTTCGTTTGTTTTGGTGGCCCATTTAAATATATTTTTGAGAGAAAATCCGCGGGGTTTAGCGGCAATAAAATTGAAGAGGTCGTTTTCCAGGGATTGCCCCGGTTTCTTTAAATGCTTATTAATTTTCTTTTTTTTCTTAGCCATATGTGTAAAGATACTGTTACTTGTCAGAATCAGGAACTCGGTTGCGGGCAGAAATCAGGCAATGCCTGTGGGTGGGGAAATTACCTGTAATAACTGACAGGTAAACCGCATTGCGCGCGGGATAAGTTCCTGACCGGCGTTATTTATTTCTTAATTATACACCCGTTGTCGTAATTTTCGGCTTGTTTATGATCGCCAGGTATAAAGATCAATTGCTCATAATTCTTATCAGCGGACTCCTGTTTGTGCCTTTTCTTGGGGCATCGCATTTGTTCGACTGGGATGAGATCAATTTTGCCGAGGCATCAAGGGAGATGCTGCTTACCGGCAACTTCACGCAGACACAGATCGATTTTCAGCAGTTCTGGGAAAAACCCCCGCTTTTTTTCTGGCTGCAATCGGCGAGCATGCGCATTTTCGGCATCAACGAATTCGGAGCGCGTTTTCCGAATGCAGTGTGCGGGATGATAACGCTGCTGGTTTTATTTTCTATCGGAAAAAAACTGAAAGGGAGGAAATTCGGATGGCTATGGGTTTGTTTTTATGCATGTTCCATTTTGCCGCAATTTTATTTTAAATCGGGCATCATAGATCCCTGGTTCAACCTCTTTATTTTTCTCAGCATTTATTTTTTCATCTGTTATCTGCAATGCGGATTCAGCATCCGCCTTCTCTTTTACAGTGCGCTGCTCGCAGGTCTTGCCATGCTTACAAAAGGACCCGCTGCTTTGCTGGTAATCGGTTTAAGTTTCGGTGTATATTTTATAAGCGTCCGGTTTAAAAATTTTATTCCTCTGCAGCATATTGCTTACTATCTTTTTTTCCTGACACTGCCGGTGCTGCCCTGGATCGCGATCGAAATTGCACAAAACGGCACCTGGTTCATTTCCGAATTTCTGCAATACCAGATGCGCCTCGCTACCACTGAAGATGCCAGCCATGGCGGGTTTCCCGGGTATCATTTTGTTGTGATCTTCTTCTTTTGTTTTCCGGCTTCGGTATTTGCCATCCGCTCACTTTTTCAAAAACAAGCAGATGATCCGGAAATAATTGAATTCAGAAAATGGATGCGGATACTGTTTTGGGTGGTGATCATTTTGTTTGAGATCATTCAGACAAAAATTGCACATTATTCTTCGCTCGCTTATTTTCCGGTTACCTTTCTTGCTGCCTATTCGATCTGGCATACAAAATCAAAATGGTTCAGATGGGAAACTGTATTACTTATTGTTACCGGACTTGTATTTACACTGCTGATTGTTTTAGTTCCTGTTATATTTTTACATCCCTCACTTATTGCATCGCAGATAAAGGATGTTTTCACGCAAAAGACTTTACAGGCCGATGGTAACTGGCAGGGCTGGGAGCCATTTATTGCAGCGATCATACTTGCCGGACTTATAATTTCTATTTATTACAACAGAAAAGAACAGGCCCGCAAAGCAATTCTGTTTTTATTTATGGCATCAGCCATCACGGTGAATGCAGTAATGAATTGTTTTACACCTAAAATTGAACGCTATTCCCAGGGTGCCATGGTTGATTTTCTGCTGGATAAAAGCGATGAAAATTGTTACACCGATGTGATCGGATTTAAAAGTTATGCGCATCTTTTTTATGGTAAAAGAAAACCATCCGATAACAGATCGCCGCAATTTTTACAGTGGTTGCACACACAACATCCTGCAGTGGAATATACTTCAGTGGAATACAGAAAATATTTCAGTGAATGGCTCCTCAGCGGCAATACAGATAAAATCTGCTATTTTGTAACGAATGCAAGAAAGGCGGGGCAATTCCAAACACTTCCGCAACTGGAGCAGATCGGTGAAAAAAACGGATTTGTATTTTTTAAACGTGAAATACCACAATGAAGACATTACTTATCATCCGGCATGCTAAATCGGAACACCCGGAGGCAATTGCAGATATTGACCGGCCGCTGCACGAAAGGGGCCGTCAGGATGCACAACGTAT
>CAYTFT010000131.1:0-7082 GCA_964437155.1 uncultured Chitinophagales bacterium
TTACGGTGCTTTGGTTGTGTGTTTCTCACCAAACACATTGTTCGATGTTTACAATTATGTCACCCCTACGGGGTTTAATACATCGTTCAAATAATTGCTACAATAATGTCACCCCTACGGGGTTTAATGCATCGTTCAAATAATTGCTACAATAATGCCACCCCTACGGGGTTTAATTTATCAAAGTGCAGACTGGAGTCTGCATCCACCACAGCCGATTCGGAGAATCGGCAGAGCGGAAACACGCAACCGCAGCTTTACCATTTTTCCGGTAAAGTAGTTTTTTGATTATCTTAGTTCCGTTTATCCAAATTGTTTACCCTTATGAACGGATACTGGAATTATATTCCTTTGTTCCGATACCTGGTACCGTTTGTTACCGGAATATTGATATCGGTTCACTGGCATCTGCATCACCCTGCGATCGTTTACATTTTTTTGGTGCTCGCAGCAGCGTATTGTATTACGCAATCCTTTACATTTTTTTCAGCTTCTTTCCGATGGCAATCACTCTACGGAATTTTATTGCATCTTGTATTATTATCCGGCGGCATGTTTTTAACACAGGCGGATACTCCGCTTTTTCAGGATAATTATTTTTTGCAGGAAAATACCAAAGACGCTGTTTTTACGTGCAGAATTACCCGGCCTCCGGAATTCACAGAAAAAACACAGCGGTTATATGTGCAGGTGATCAGCAGATGCGACAGCACAGGAACAATGAATGTTGCCGGTCGATCAATTCTGTATATTAAAAAAAAGGATAATGATTCCCTGCGATTCAATTACGGAGATATTATTTATATACCGGATAAATTTTCGGAACCCGCAGGTCCCAAAAATCCCGGCGAATTTGATTATCGAACATTTCTATACAACAGGAAAATTTATCATACCGCATTTTTAAATGCAAATGAAATTGTTCCGGCTGGAATAAATAATTCGAAATGGATATGGCGTGTTCTGTTTGGATGTAAGGCATATTTTATCCGGCTGATGGAAGAAAATATTAAAGATGACGATGCGCGAACGGTCGGCGAAGCACTCATAATCGGACAAAATGGTTTTATTGCAGATAATGTGCAGCAGGCATATGCAAATACCGGCACGATGCATATTCTGGCAGTCTCGGGCCTGCATGTCGGAATTCTTTTTGTCATCCTTGAATTTCTTTTTAAACCGCTGACATTTTTAATGCGGAAACGCTCGTCTGCTTTGCTCGTCAAGACAATTATTATTCTCGTAATTATCTGGTTATACGCATGTCTTTCCGGATTGTCGCCCAGCGTTAACCGTTCGGCCGTGATGTTTACTTTTCTCGCATTAGGGAAAATGTATGATAGAAGGATCGACAGTTTCAACATATTATTTGTCTCCATGATCCCCTTGTTACTGGATGACCCGTATCAGATCACACAAGTGGGGTTTCAGCTATCGTATCTTGCGGTTGGCGGGATCATTTTCTTTCAACCGCTGGTGCAGGCATTATGGAAGCCAAAATTTGCCGTGCTGAAATATATCTGGTCCATGAGTGCAGTGTCTATCGCGGCGCAAATAGCCACATCACCCGTCAGCATTTATTTTTTTCATCAGTTCCCGAATTATTTTCTTCTTTCCAATTTGATCGCTATTCCTGTTTCATTTATCATACTGATTCTGGGAGTGGCATTTTTTATCATGGGATCAATTCCGTTAATAGGAAAGGGGATCGCATTTTGTCTCGAAAAATGCCTTATGCTGATGAATAACTCGGTTATTTCCGTTGAGCGTCTTCCGCATTCGTTAACGGACTCTCTTTTACTGACAGGTCCGGAAACCTTTTTGTGGTATGGTGTGATCCTGTTCGCGGGCGCATTTCTGATACTGAAAAACAAACTGTATTTTAATTGCGGATTGTTTTGTTTGCTTATGATCACAGTTTCCTTTGCGGGTAGAAAGATCACGCAGCATCAATCCTGTTCGGTTACATTCTATTCTCTAAAGGGACATTCAGCAATTTTGATCGATGCCGGTAAAGACGGGATCGTCTTAACGGACTTTGATTCACTTGCTGATTCAGAGGATTTTACATTTCATATTGAAGGGGACCTCATAACAAAGGGAATTAAATCACCGGAAATAATAAATTACAAAAAAGCGGCAATCAGCGATTCTGATTTTATGGTATATCTCGATTATCCTTTTTTCTTTTTTAAACAGCACACCTTTTTCTTCCTTGATGATTCGACGAAACAAATGCGTGTTACAGATCCGGCTGCAGTTGATTATATTATTATCCGGGACAACCCGTTTTTGAAAATTGATTCAACCTTCTACTGGTCGCATGCAACGATTTTAATTGACGGCAGTAACTCCCGCCGCCGGAATAATTTTTACCAGAGTGCATTTCAGAAGCAGGGTATTGCATGTTATTCAATGATTAGCAATGGAGCTGTTGTGATACAATAATGCAGCAGAGAAATTGCCATCCGGGATTCGAAACCAGGATTTAACAAATTAATACTCCTCAATCGTTATTCCGTTTCACCATCCCACCGGCATCCGCCGCGGCAGACACACCGGCACACCGGCACACCATCACACCGGCACACAATTTTACCTATTCACATTTGTTGAAAACCCCTGTGCATTTCCTGTGCAAAAATTTTTCAGGGCCTCAAGTGTACAAAAGTGTACAAAAGTGTAATAATTCACATAAGTTTACGTTCAAATTAGCTCTGAAACCAACTTATGGCGTTCCTGATCGGCGAATATGAATGCACTTTAGACTCGAAACAAAGGATTCGGGTGCCTGCAGGACTCATCTCCCAGTTATCGGGTGATGACACCGGAAAGTTCGTCATAACCCGCGGGGTCGACCCATGCCTTTATCTATATCCGGTTAGTGAATTCTACACTGAAATGGACAAAGTCAATCAGATCCCCGAGAATTCGGAGGAGGACCGCGATTACAAAAACATGTTTTACAGCGGGACCGCCATTTTGAATATCGATTCGGCCGAGCGGATCCTGATTCCGAAACTCCACCTCCAGCATGCGGGTATTGTGAAGGACATGATCATGGTCTGCCAGAAGAACAAGGTTGTGGTTTGGGCAATGGAACGATTCCGTGAGAAGTATCTGAATATGAATGCTGCACAATATCAGCAGCTTTCTGAAAAGGTACGGGGGAAATACGGTATATGAGTTCAGATTATCACATACCCGTTCTTTTACATGCTGGCATTCGGGCACTCATCACCGACCCAAATGGAATTTATGCAGATGCAACATTTGGAGGCGGCGGACACAGCAAAGAGATCTTACATCATTTAGGTCCGCAGGGAAAATTATTTTGTTTTGACCAGGATCCCGAGGCCCATAAAAATTTCATCAGAGAGTTTAGTGCTACACAAAGCGCCTTTATCCCGCAGAATTTCCGCTTCATGCAGAAATTTCTGCGGGTGCAAGGTGTAACGAAAGTGAACGGCATTTTTGCCGACCTTGGTGTGAGTTCACATCAGTTTGATGAAGCTGCACGCGGTTTTTCCACGCGGTTCGATGCGCGCCTTGATATGCGAATGGATACAAAACAGGCATTCACCGCTTACGATTGTATAAATACGTACTCGCAGGAACAACTGAAAAATATTTTCAGCACGTATGGTGAGATTAGAAATTCAAATCAGCTCGCTGCTGCAATTGTCAATGCCCGAAAAGAAATTAAAACAGAAACGGGCAATGGTATTCAAACAACAGGGGAACTGAAAAATATTGCGCTGACAGTTGTGAAGGGAGAACGCAATGTATATCTCGCCCAGTTATTTCAGGCAATAAGAATTGAAGTGAATGATGAAATGGGCGCATTAAAAGAAATGCTGGAAAGCACACCGCATTTAATTATTCCGGGCGGCAGACTCGTTGTCATCAGCTATCATTCGCTCGAAGACAGAATGCTGAAAAATATGATCAGATCAGGAAATGTATATGGAAATGATGAATCGGATCTGATGGGGAGAAGAGATGTTCCATTTGAAATTATTACAAAGAAACCGATAGTGCCGGATGCAGAGGAATTGAAGAGGAACCCGAGATCACGCAGCGCAAAGATGCGGGTGGGGCAAAGGAAATAGCAGTGAGGTGAGGAATGAAAGATGAGCCATGAAGCAGAAACCTGCTGTGACGGACCGGGGCAGGAGGAGGGTGATTTGTTGGGAAAGGCAATTGATAATAACAAATAGTAAGTATTTATAAAATAATGGAGGAGAAAATAATTACCGGAAAAAAATCGAAAGGCGAAAAGAGAAATCTTTCATCGATGTTGAAGTCGTTTGACGAGGTTTCTTTTTTTAAGCTGGAGACCATTATCCGCAATATTCCCTTCTTTATGTTCATCGTGGCGATCGGTGTTTTATATATATGGAATAATGCACATGGTGTGGCGATGGAAAGAGAAATGCGCACCATTAATCAGCAGTTGCTCGAGAAACAATATTATTATAATGCAACCAAGGATTCATTAACACAGCGCAGCCGTCAGAGCAGGGTTGCCACGATGGTGGATACGCTGCATATGCAGGAATTATCCAATCCGCCTTATACCATTAAAGCAAAAAAGGAAAAATAATAACGGAAATCTTAAAACAATTTCCGGTAGTAAACGGAATTAATTCCGTACATAAAAAAGCGAACAGTGGAGAATACCAAAAAGGACATATTATGGAGATTATATCTGGTTTTTGCCGGTATTCTGCTTGTCGGTATCGCAGTTGTAGCGCAGATTGCAAATATTCAGTTTATGCACGGGGAGGAATATCGTGCAATGGCCGACAGCACCCATACAAAGCGCCAGATCATTATGCCGCAACGCGGAAGTATTTATTCCGAGAACGGTGATGTGCTCGCAACCTCATTTCCGTATTTCCATATTTATATGGATCCGGTTGCGCCGAATGAAAATGATTTTAAAAAGAATATCGATTCACTTGCACTTGATCTTTCTGCATTATTTGGCGATAAATCAGCGTCACAATACAAGCAAAAAATAATTCAGGCACGGAAACAGAAAAAAAGGTATCTCGAGATTCATAAATTCGTCACCTTTCCGGAAAAACAACGGCTCGAAAAATTTCCATTATTCCGCTACGGAAAAAACAGAGGTGGTCTCATCGCTGAACAGGTCGAACAAAGAGAATATCCGTACGGCAGCCTTGCCAACAGAACAATCGGATATGTAAGTCCGGTTACCGGTAAAAAAATCGGACTCGAAGGCGCTTATGATACGCTTCTTTCCGGAAAACCCGGATATGCGCTCATGCGCAAGATCACCGGTGGCAGCTGGATGCCCGTGGGGGATGGAAATGAAATTGATCCCGTTGATGGGGTGGATGTGATCACAACACTCGATGTGAATATGCAGGATATTACAGAAACTGCTTTACGCCGGTCACTTGTACAATTTGATGCTGCCTGGGGAACTGCCATCGTGATGGAAGTGAAAACCGGAAAGATTAAATCTATCGTCAATCTTTCGAGAACAGCACCGGGTGTTTATAATGAAGATTATAATTATGCTGTCACCACATTGGTTGAGCCGGGTTCTACCTGGAAACTTGTTTCATTAATGTGCATGCTCGAAGACGGACTCACCATAAAAGATCATGTGGATCTGAATATGGGACAGTTTCAATTTGCCGATCGCACCATGTGGGACAGCGAACGGCATAACAGAAGAGATGTTTCTGTGAAAACAGCATTCGCTCTTTCATCGAATGTGGGTATTTCACGACTTGCAGCAAAATATTATCAGGCAGAACCGGAGAAATATATTCAGCACCTGCAGGATATCGGCATTACGGAGCGTACCGGTATTGAGATAAAGGGAGAGCCTTTACCTGTAATTAAAAAAAATCCGTCGGATAAAAATAACTGGTATAAGACTACAATTCCGTGGATGAGCGTGGGGTACGAATTGCAGATCACACCGTTGCAGTTACTTACTTTTTATAATGGCATTGCCAACGACGGGAAAATGATGAAACCGTATCTCGTACAGGAGACAAGGGAATATGGTACCACCAAAGAAAAATTTGAACCGGAAGTATTACATGAAAAATTCTGTTCGCAAAAAACGATCGAACAGTTAAAAGAATGTATGCTCGAAGTTGTCGACAGCGGAACTGCGAAACATCTGAAAAATAATTTTTATCAGTTTGCCGGAAAAACAGGTACTGCACAATTGCTCGAGAACGGTGTGTACGGACATAATCACCTCGCGAGTTTTGCAGGATATTTTCCCGCCGATAATCCGAAATATTCCATCATCGTGATCGTAAATTCTCCTTCACCGCATGGTGGCGTGTATTACGGCGGATATGTTTCAGCTCCCGTGTTCAGGGAAGTCGCAGACAAAGTGTATTCCCATTTCGTGAATATGCGCGAACCCATTAATGAAAGTGATAGTATTTATGCGGGTGTGCAAACAACAGCAAAAGGAAATGCTTACGACTTCCGCCAGATACTTACCTGGCTGCATGTGGATGAGACATTCGATGATAATGATGAATGGGTGAGTGTACATGCAAATGGAAAATCGTCGACGCATACGCCCATCGAATTATATAAATACACAATGCCCGATGTGAAGGGAATGGGATTGCGCGACGCTTTATATCTGCTGGAAAGTAATGGTTTAAGGGTCGGCGTTACCGGAGCAGGGAAAGTTATAGCACAAAGTATTAATGCGGGTTCCGCCATACAAAAAGGTTCGTATGTAATGCTGCAATTGAATTGAAAAAATTAAATGACATATTACGTTCGGTGATTCCGGTAAGCGGAATGGATCACGAGTTCAATGCTATTGAAATTACCGGTATCACGGCTGACAGCAGAAATGTACAGCCGGGTTTTGTATTCGTTGCTGTGAAAGGTACTACCGTTGATGGCCACCAATACATACAGAAAGCTGTTGCTTCAGGTGCAGTCGCAATTGTCGCCGAGCAAAAGGAAAATATTGCTGTCAATATTCCATTTATTCTGGTGATGGATTCTGCAGATGCGTTAGGCAGAATGGCGCATCATTTTTACGGCGATCCATCTTTGCG
>CAYTFT010000132.1:0-7062 GCA_964437155.1 uncultured Chitinophagales bacterium
ACCTGTATCAGGAAGTTTTGCACTCTGTTGTATAAATTTACATCCCGTCCCAAAGGCGGGATTTTTTTTATGGTAAAACCGATCATCGCGAACTGCATCCTGTTCATGTGTCTCACAGTGCATGTCCATGCACAAAAAGTTGTTTTCGAAGGACTGAAGGATATCAACGGCACACAATTGTATTTTAAAGTAATAGGAGAGGGTGATCCGATATTGATCGTGCACGGCGGGCCCGGGTTAAATCATAATTATTTCCTGCCCCATCTGGAAAAGCTGGCTAAAAAACACCAGCTCATTTTTTATGACCAGCGGTCCGCAGGGCAGTCGCAGCTCAATGTGAAGGCCAATATGAACCTGAATACTTTCGCGCAGGATATTGAAGCTATCCGTGTTGCGTTCGGGATCGACAAATTGAATATTTTATGCCATTCATGGGGTGCCTTGCCCGTTTGCAATTATGCTTTAAGTTACCCGGAAAATGTTCAGTCGATTATTTTTTGTAACCCTGTTCCGCTCAGTAATATCTACAGCAGGCAAATTGCAGAGATTGCCAAAAGCCGCATCACGCCTGAAGATAGTATTAAACGTGCCGAAATTATGGCTTCACCGGGTTTTCAGAAAGGTGAGCTGGAAACGGTCAATGCTTTAATGCACATTTCCTTCAGGGAATTATTTTGTGATACCACCAAATTGTCACAATTACATACAGCGCTTCCCGATAATTATATGGTTGCGTCGCTGTCGTTATACGGCTTGCTCGACGACATGAAAAATTATAATTATTATGTGCAATTACCACAATTGCAGATGCCGGTGCTCGTTATCCATGGAAACTGCGATCTCACACCCGTCGAAATAGATTCCCTCATTTCAAAAACCGTCCCCGGCAGTACCCTTACTATTTTCGAACATTCAGGGCATTTTCCTTTCATAGAAGAGAACAAAAAATTTATTCGCCTGGTTAGGTCATTTGAAAAAGATGCTGCAAAGCAATCTGAAAATAAAAAATAAGGGGTTTAACCCTGTCATGAACGGCTATTGTTTTTTATGCAGCCATCCTGATTGATTTTTTATTTTTAGATCATCCTTTTCAGGGCTCCTGACTCCACACCGCCTGACCATTTTTTTTCATTTTAATAATGCGTATGCTGAGGAACATTTTTGTTTTGTCCCTCCTGGTATACACACACCTCCATCTCTCCGCTCAATATTGTGTGGAGAACCGTTTCACCGAATCTGATTTTTTCAGTGAGGAAAGTATTATTGTTGAGCAGAATATCCAGTACGGTATGGCCGATATCTGGTATGCGGGAATTCCTGTGCCGCAATTGAATGCTTTTGATATTGCTTATCCTGATCCTGCGATCGACCCGCTGGAAAAAAAACCATTGATTGTGCTCGCGCATGGTGGTGGATTCTGGGGTGGCGACAAGGCGGATCTGGATACACTCATCAGGCAGCTTGCGATGGAAGGATTTGTTGCCGTATCTGTCAATTACAGGAAAGGATGGATCGCAAATGGTCTGGAGGATTGCACGGGCGACGCCGAATCCCTGATCGAAGCAATTTATAAATCGATGCAGGATATTCGTGCATGTTTGCGTTATCTTATTGCTAATGCCGGTACATACGAGATAGATACCGCAAATATTTTTGTCGGCGGAGAAAGTGCCGGTGCTTTTGCAGCCATGAATTGTATTTATATTTCGCAGGATGAATGGAACGGGAAATATCCCGATGACCAGTATATTTATGGCAGCCTCGATAATGCCACAAATAATATTGTTGCGGATATCCACGTAAGCGGATTTATAAATATGTGGGGTGGCTTGATGGATACCAATTTGGCGAATGCCGGTGAATTAAAGCCGACCATCAGTTTTTACGGTATGGCAGACGATGTGGTGCCACCCGTGGCGGGCTATTATCAAAATTGTGAGAACTATACTCCTATGTTCGGTTCAGAAACCATTGATCATCTTTTAACCGAAAATAGTGTTTGCCATGCACTACATAGCCGTCCCGGATATGGACATATTGCCTATTCTCAACTGTATGTCGCCGGAAACGTTGCCTGTTTTTTAAAATCACTTTTTTGTGATGCATGTGAAAATTATGAAGTGCATTACAGTGAGGCTTCCTGCGGAGAATTGGTTAGCGGTGAAACAGAAATTGCTGCGCAGGAAACGGAAGAATTACAAATTATTTCAGACCCTGCAGGTCAGCAGGTTCGGATCCTGGTTCCGGCAACGGGGAAAGGATTCGAACAATTAACCCTGTTCGATATTGCGGGCCGTGTGATACCTGCATCCTTTACCGCAGAAGGCAACACCATCTTTGCTGATGTCCAATATCTGCCGGCAGGCATGTATTTTATTTTACTTACGGACGGCACCAGATCTTATTCGGGGCGCTTTGTAAAATAAGGATTAAGTATTTTCTGGTTTTTGAGAATAAGTCATACTGTGCATGGGCCAATGCTGCTTAATAATGCTCCGCCGGCAGCTGGTGAGATAATATGCAGCAGGACGCGTCAAAGGAATGGTTCTTTTTTATAGCTTGCTGCGAACGAATCAGAAATTGTATTTGTTGCGTAGAATTGAAAGGAAATCTTTCGATTACAGGCAAAGGGAAATTACTTTTTTGTGTATAAATATTTTTTTGAAAAATTATGGTTAATGCGATTGGTTTATTAATTTTGATTCACGATTTATTATTCTCCCGGCTTCACACCGCCTAACCCAATTTTAGATTTTAATTTTTACTATGCAGAGGTACACGATTGTTGTATTATCCCTCCTCATCTGCACACAACTCAGCCTGAAGGCCCAATCTCCCTATTGCATTGAGGGAAGGTTTTCGGATGCCAATTATTTCAGTGCATCAGATATTGTAACGCTGACCAACCGGTCTTACGGATTTGCCGATACCTGGTTCGCCGGACTCGTAAAACCGGATTACAATTTCTTTGATATTTCGTTTCCTGATATGGAAGCAGATACACTTTCTGCGCGACCGCTTATTGTTTTGGCGCATGGCGGCGCATTTTGGGGAGGAGATAAGGAAGAACTCGATTCAATGATCATTGAATTATCTAAAAAAGGATATGTTGCCGTTTCTTTGAATTACCGGCGGGGCTGGGATAATAATCTTGATTTTTCAGGATGCACCGGTGATGGCGCTTCTCTGCAGAAAGCTATTTATATGAGCATGCAGGATATTCGTGCATGTTTGCGTTACCTGGTTGTGCACGCCGCTGATTATGGAATTGACACCGCAGCCATTTTTGTAGGTGGTGAAAGTGCCGGAGCTTTTGCTATGTTGAACAGCATTTATATATCTCAGGAAGAATGGAATTCCCAATTTCCGTATTTTGATCCTTCACTGGGCGATCTGGATAGTGCGACGAATGACCTCACTGCCTCTTATGATGTAAAAGGTTTTATAAATATTTCAGGTGGTATAATGGATACTGCATTTATTGCAGATGATGAATTGCGTCCAACCATCAGTTTCTATGGTGTCAATGATGATATTGTACCACCGCTCTCCGGTTATTTTCAGGGATGCCCGAATTATGTTCCCATTTTTGGTTCTTTAGCCATCAGAATGCTTCTCACCCGCGAAGGTCTTTGTGCTCCTCTGCATGCAAGGATCGGATATGGACATGTTGCGTATGATCATGCCTATGTTACCGGGAATATGGCCTGTTTTATCAGGTCGTTGTTTTGCGGTACTTGTGTGGATTACACAGTTAATTATGAGGAAGCGGATTGTTCGGATGGCAGCCTGACTGCTACTGAAAATACCGGGCAAGACAATACTCCCGTTATTTTTCCGAATCCCGCTGATGCATGCGTAAATATGCGTTTGACCTCCACCGGTAATTTGCAAACCGCCGTGTTTTTAGATGCTACGGGTTCTGCTTTACCGGTTCCTTTCAGGCAAAGCGGCAATATTCTGACCTTTGACACAAGCAGGGTTCCCCCGGGCATGTATTTTATCCGTGTTGAAGCGGATAATAATACCATTGGAGCCGGTTGTATCATTCATTAAAGAAGTTCGCCTGCCGGTAGAATTAATTTTTTGCAGCGGTTTGATAAACCCGCAGGCGAAAATTTTCAATTTCGAACATTCTTCCTACCTTTATGTTTAGAATCATTCTAAATTAATTCGGTTGACACCTGTTCATCTATTGATTGCGGAGACACAGTATCTCATTATTGAGGGGCTGCAGTCAATTTTCAGCCGTCACCCTGAAATTAAGGTTGTGGGTGTTTCCTTAGATAAGGAAGACCTTTTTGAAAAACTCCATACTTATTCTCCCGATATAGCGCTTATCGATCCGGTGCATCTCGATGGTTTCAGGGTGGATGATATTGAAACCGTGCAGGCAGTGAGTCCGGGCACCCGCATACTGATCCTCACAGATCTCAGCAATCCGACAGTTGTCCATAAAATTGTGGAGACAGGTGTAAAGGGATATCTCACCAAAACCTGTGATGAAAAAGAGATCATCGACACCGTGCATGCATTAATGAAGGGGGAAAAAATGTTCTGCCATAAAGTAGTCAACATTATTATGGAAGGAACAGCACTGGCGGAGATAAATTGTGAGCCGGCATTATTATCAGAAAGAGAAATTGAGATCATACGGCTCATCGCCAATGGTTACACCACGCGTCAGATCGCTGATACCTTATTCAGGAGTTTTCACACCATCACCACACACAGGCGGAATATCATGAAGAAACTGAATATCAATTCTTCTTCCGAATTGCTGGTATATGCAATGAATACCGGCCTCATTCAGTCCCGTGAGCAACTTACAGAGGGTAAGTAACATCTACCCATCAATGGAATCTTATTGCGGTAATTATCTTTACGAAAAACGGAGAGCCTGGGGATGCCTGTACAAAGGATAAGGTGGGTAATTATTTTCGGTGTGATCGCGATTATTACCGTGATTATTTCACAGGTTTTCTGGATCAGAAAAGGGCTTGTGATCAATCAGGGCAATTTTGATACGGCTGTCACGAATGCGCTTGATCATATTGCTACACGTATCGAATTTCAGAATCACGGAAAAAAGATCACGCCTCATCCGGTTGTTCGCATTTCCCCGCATAGTTATGAAGTGCGCATTGCCGAAGAGATCGACCTGAATCAGCTGGATTATCTTATCCGGAATGAATTTTCCAATCCTTTTCATAAAGTTGATTTTATGTATCAGGTATTTGAAACCAACAGAGATTTTCTTGTTTTTGAACAAACGGTTTCTGCAAATGAGATCAATGCCACAATTGTATATCCTACCAATTTACCAAAGCTTACTGAATCCACTTATTATTTCAAAATTAATTTCCCGGAACGCCCCATCGTCAACTCGGTGATGCTGTTTGTCTGGACAACCAGTATCATTGCCCTCGCAATAGTTCTGGTATTTTTTGCTTTTACATTCAATGTGATTATCCGGCAGCGGCGGCTTAGTGAATTTCAGAAGAATTTCATTAATAATCTGGCCCATGAATTTAAAACACCCATCTCCACTATCGGCATATCTGCAGAGGTGATCACCGATCCCGAGATCGTGCATGAACCTGAACGGCTGATGAGTTATGCTTCCATTATTAAAAATGAAAATACCCGGCTTACCGGACAGGTGAGTAAAATTCTTGAACTGGCGAATCTCGAAAATGATGAACTCGTACTTAACGAAGAACAATTCCATCTGCATACGCTTATCGATGAGATATTACTTTCTTTTGAAGTGCGTTTAGAAGAAAAGGGCGGGAAACTTTTCCGTGAACTGAATGCGAAAAAGGATATTGTGAAAGCGGATAAAGTGCATCTGCAGAATGTAATAAATACCTTACTGGACAATGCCTTAAAATACAACGACAAACCGGTTCCCGAAGTTACGTTGATCACCGCAAAAGATGACACCGGTATTCTTATTTCCATAAGTGACAACGGCATGGGCATTGAAAAGGAATATCACCGTAAAATATTCGAAAAATTCTTCCGTGTCCCAACGGGAAATGTACATAATGTGAAAGGATACGGGCTCGGACTCAATTATGTGAAAATGATCGCAAAGGCCCATAAATGGAGGCTTACCATTGACAGTGAATTAAATAAAGGAAGTATATTTACATTAATTATTCCGCAATAAATATGGAAACGAAAAAAATTAAGATCCTGTACGTAGAGGACGACACCAACCTCGGATATGTAACGAAGGATAATCTGCAGAAAAAGGGATACGAAATTACTTTATGTGAAGACGGGCTCGCTGCTGCTCAGTTATTCGCCCAGCAGAAATTTGACATCTGCATTCTTGATGTGATGTTACCAAAGATCGACGGCTTTGCACTTGCACAGAAATTCCGTGATAAGGATAAAAATATTCCGATCATTTTTCTTACCGCAAAATCAATGCTCGAAGATAAATTACAGGGATTTAAAATTGGCGGTGATGATTATATTACCAAACCATTCAGTATAGATGAACTGGTACTGAAAATTGAAGTTTTTCTCAAGCGCAGTAAAGTATTTTCTGCATCACCCGAAGAAAAAAATAAATCGACGATTAGTTCCTATGAATTTGATTTCAAAGAGCTTACATTAAAAAATAAATCGAACGCCTACAGTCTTACTCTGCGTGAAGCGGAATTATTACGGATGCTTTGTCTCAATAAAAACCAGGTGGTAAGGCGGGAATCTATATTGCATCAGGTATGGGGTGAAGACAATTACTATATCGGCAGGAGCCTGGATGTTTTCATCAGCCGCCTCCGGAAAATGTTTGCCGACGATGATAAGATCCAGATCGAGAATGTTCGGGGGGTAGGATTTAAATTCATTGTGCAGGAACCCTGATCCTTAGCTTTTTACGATTCCGGTTTAGTTTTTCCGCAGCATTGTGACAGGAAAGTTTTACCCCTCCTGTCTGAATTGCGCTTTTTGCGGCGCGCTGATTCCGCTCCGATCAATTTCCTATCAAACCAGAGCTGCGAACAACTTAGGAGCATAATGCACCAATTTCCCTGCATCTGCGGG
>CAYTFT010000133.1:0-7032 GCA_964437155.1 uncultured Chitinophagales bacterium
TAACAATAATGCAAAATAATCTCCCGCATGAATTTCCGTTTGCTAAAAAAATTACACCTGCGATGGATATCAGTATGCAGGCTAAAAAATATACATCGCAGGATGCATTATTTATCCAGCCCTGCAGCTTTGATGAGCTCAAACATTATGGTGAACGGAGTTCGTTTGTTGATTACAAGGCCATTACACATTCCAAAAGTTTTATTGCGGAATGGGCGAACCGTTTCAAAGAAGTGTACGGGATCGATCCGCTTACCTCCCGGGTTATCAGTTTTAATGCCATGCACCAGGCAGATGATAATTTCCGGCATCTCACACCTGAAAAGCTTGCCAAACTGCGGACAGAATTCGGGATAACGCATATTATTATGTACAATGACGCTCCCCTTCCACTGAAAGCAGTTGCCTCCAATTCGGTGTATACCATTTATGCATTATAAATTTGTCGCCTAAACCATCACATGAGCGCAGGCATCATCCTTCAAAGTCTGGTACCGGTCAGGTTAAAACCTGAGCATACCTCCGAACAGGTATCGCAATTATTATTCGGGGAGATGGTTCATGTGCATGAACAAAAAGAGAACTGGTTGCGCATAACATCCGAATTTGACAATTACAACGGATGGATACATGAAAAACAGCATACCCAATTATCGGATGCCGAGCATACTAAATTGAAAAATGCAGCACGCTCCGTTACTGCAGAACTGGTACAGACACTCACCGGAAACGACAAAAGTTTTCCTGTATTGATCGGCAGTACATTATATGATTTTGACGGAATGAATTTTAAAGCGGGGAAAGAAAAATTCATTTATTCCGGACAGGCAATTACAGAAAATACGGATTTTCTCACCGGCGAACATATCCGCAAATTTGCTTTGAAATTTTTACACGCACCCTATCAATGGGGTGGCCGCAGTCCTTTCGGCATCGATTGCTCAGGACTCACGCAGATCGTATTCAAATTATATGGAATTGCATTACCGCGGGATGCATTTCAGCAGGCAGAAACAGGTAAAACACTCAATTTTATTCATGAAGCCCGCGAAGGTGACCTCGCATTTTTCGATGATGCCGAAGGAAGAATAACACATACAGGAATTATATTATCGAACGACCAGATCATCCATGCTTCCGGTTCCGTGCGCATCGATATCATTGACCATTACGGTATCTTCAATAAAGATCTGAAAAAATACACGCATAAACTGCGCATTATCAAGCGAATCGTATGAAAATACTTTCTGCAGAACAGATCAGAGAAGCAGATGCTGCCACCCTGGCGGAACAAAACATCTACAGCCATGATCTGATGGAACGTGCAGCCGTGGTTTTTTATAATTGGTTTAAAAAAAATATTCCTGTTTTCGAAAAGTATTCGATTGTTTGCGGAACCGGCAATAACGGAGGAGATGGATTATGTATTGCACGGATGTTACATGCCGATGGATTTGATGTAACGGTGTTTATTACCGGCGATCCGGACAATGCATCACCGGATTTCAAATTAAATTATACGCGATTAACAAAAACCGGACTGCAAAGGATCATTCCGGTTAATGACAGCAATACCGATCAGATTGCAGATGGCGATTGCATTATTGATGCCCTTTTCGGTTCGGGACTCAACCGGGCGCCCGAAGGAATTTTTGCACAGGTAATCACAGCGATGAATAATTCCGGTGCATTTATTATTTCAGTGGATATGCCTTCGGGATTATTTGCCGACCGGCCAACTGACGGAATTTGCACAGAAGCAGATATCACCTTTTCTTTTGAATTACCGAAATTATCTTTCTTCTTTCCGGAGAATGAAAAATATACAGGGCAATTTATTGTAAGGTCTATCGGATTATCTTCTCATTATCTGCAAAATGCAGAATCCCGGTACACGTTGATCACCGATAAAATGATCGCAGATTGCATTCGGCCCCGAACAACATTTTCCCATAAAGGCAGTTACGGGCATGCGTTGATCATCGCAGGAAAACCCGGTATGGGCGGCGCTGCAAATTTATGCGGACTTGCCTGTCTCACGGCAGGTGCCGGGCGCACAACTATTTCAAATGTTGATTCCGAAACTGAATTTGCCGAATTAATGTCAGCCCCGCGTGATGCGATAATCAGTCATATTAAAAACGATACGTTTAACGCAGTAGCAATTGGTCCCGGAATCGGAACGGATAAAATAATGACTGATCTGCTATTTGAACTGCTGCCTGCCATTCAATTTCCGGTCGTACTCGATGCAGATGCATTAAATATTCTGGCGGATAATCCCGCATTATTACAATCTGTTCCTGCCGGATCGATCCTCACACCACATCCCAAAGAATTTGAACGGTTATTCGGGAAATACAACACCTGGGATCAACTGCTCAGCACACTCCGGAAAAATGGGAAAAAATTAAATTGTTATATAGTTTACAAACGCGCGTATACGATCCTGTGCACGCCGGAAGAAAAGATGTATTTTAATTCCACCGGCAATGCGGGCATGGCAACCGCCGGCAGCGGAGATGTACTAACCGGAATTATAACTGCATTACTGGCGCAGCATTATACGCCGGAGGAAGCCGCATGCACGGGCATATTTTTACACGGACTTGCAGGTGATATTGCACACTATGAAACATCCGGACAAAATATTATTACAGGAGATATTATTGCCAATGTGCAGAAGGCTTTCGATATTTTGATGCAGGAGGAAGAATAAATTCTGCAAACCAAAAAGAATTATTTACATTGATATTCTTTTCAATTTAGGAGTATATTCTCCATGGAATTTTAATCAGCCTTTATCTTTATCTGATGAAAATCGTAGTTCTTACCGGCGCAGGTATGAGTGCCGAAAGTGGTATTCCAACCTTTCGCGGTGCCGGTGGTTTATGGGAAGGCCATCGCATCGAAGATGTTGCTTCACCGGAAGGCTGGCAGCGCGACCGCGGTCTCGTTTTGCAGTTTTATAATGAAAGAAGAAGAGCGATAAAAAATGCAGAACCCAACGCCGGACACCTGGAACTGGCTGCTCTTGATAATTTTCATTCGATCCATATCATAACGCAAAATATCGACGACCTGCATGAAAGAGCAGGCAGCAGAAATATCCTTCATCTGCATGGTGAAATATTTAAATGCCGCAGCACAAAAAATGATACGCTGTTATACAATTGTTATGCAGATATTCTTGAAGGCGACCTTGCAGAAGATGGCGCACAATTGCGTCCGCATATTGTTTGGTTTGGCGAACAGGTTCCCATGATGGAAAAGGCGATCAGTCTGGTTGAACAGGCAGATATGCTTGCGATTATCGGCACCAGTATGGTTGTATATCCGGCTGCTTCTCTCCTGCATTACCGCCAACCCGGCATTCCGGTTTTTGTGATCGATCCGCATATTCCCGATATGACAAATACGGAATCTATTCACTTCATTCGTCAGCCCGCGACAACCGGCATCAAAGAATGGGTGACAAATTTGTCATGCATATGATGACGGAACCATTTTTGACTATCATCACTTATTGCAGAATACACAATGTCGGTAATTTCCAATGCACTTCGCAAAAGCCTGTTTGTCGGCATGATCCTCCTCGCTGTTATGGGAGTAGGATTAACCGGCGCTGCGCCATCCTTCAACCGTGAACGCGATGCGTTAACTGAAAACGGCTGTAAGATCGAATTATTCGAAAAAAAGATAACGGACGAGATCAGTGTTTTACCGTCATCGGACTTCAGCAAAAATTAATTCCGGAAGAAAAACAGACCGGCGGAAAACATTCGCTGTGGCCGGCGGGTAATTCCGGTTTGCTTAATTTTAATTCAAATTTTATAAGATGTCAGCAAAACGCCAGCCCTGGCAAACACTGGAACGCAAAATTATTTATGATAATCCGTGGATCCATATTGAAGAACATGATGTAATAAATCCGAGTGGCAATCCTGCTATTTATGGTGTGGTGGAATTTAAAAATTATGCGATAGGAATAATTCCGGTGGATGAGCACGGCAATATATGGCTGGTGGGGCAGCATCGGTATCCTTTTGACATATATACCTGGGAAATTCCGGAGGGTGGCGGACTTAAATCGGAGGACCCGCTCGAAAATGCAAAACGCGAGCTTCTGGAAGAAACGGGGTTAAAGGCAGGTAAATGGGAGTTAATTCAGGAAATACAGGTCTCTAATTCCGTTACGAATGAGGTGGGCTATATTTATCTTGCAACAGAATTGAGCCACCATGCCCCCGATCAGGATGAGGATGAAGATATCACCATAAAAAAAATTCCCTTCGCAGAAGCCTACGCCATGCTGGAGCGGGGTGAGATTCTGGATTCCTTAACGGTGATCGCTTTGCTTAAAACAAAAATTCTGTTAGATTTATAAAAATCTTTACACGATGGAAAACCCAATACTCGATCAGGACCAGTCCGAATCACCTTCACTTGTTTTCGCCACATTTTGGGAACGCGTTGGCGCTTCGTTCATCGACGGACTCATTTTCGTTCCCGTTGGTATTCTCAATTTTTATAACACATTGCATATTAAAAGTCTCGCCCTGGCATTGGTTCTGAATGTTCCCTTTATTATTTATAAAATTTATATGGAAGGAACATCCGGTGCAACGATCGGGAAACGCTCGATGAAAATAAAAGTTGTAACAGAATCGGGCGGACCGATCGATCTTGTGCGAGCCGGAACACGGGCCTGTTTTTATATTCTAAACATGCTCGGTTCAATGATCTCCACCATCATGGTATTTAACGCAGCGGGATTTGCAGATGTAACCGGATGGATGGAAATAGGATCGTTCCAGAATGAAAACGGACTTTCCTTTGATCTCGCAATAACTGCTCTCGTATTTATCTCTGTTATTTTTGTCGCGTTCGATAAAAATAAACAGGCGCTGCACGATAAAATTGCGAAGACGTATTGTGTGAAGGTGTAAAAAAAGAATTGCTGCGCAGATTATAATTCCGTCTGCGTTTCACTGAATCCGATGCCGAAATCATTGTGTAATTCTGCAAGAACAGGCTCGTAAATATCTTTCGTTACAGGAATAATAACTCCGCGCTGCTGAATCGAACCGTTGAGGATCAGTTTCGTTGTGATAGCCGCCGGCAATCCGACTGTTTTTGCCATAGCAGTATGCACTTCGTCCTCCCCCACAGCAACCATTTCCGATTGCAATAAATAGCGTTTGCCCTGCAGCGAATAGTGCATGCGATGCAGCATTACACACATATCTTTATCTCCCGGTTGCAGCGACCATTTTGATTCCAGTAATTTTTGCAATGCCTGCGCAGGAGTTGCTTTCTGCAAATCAATTTTTTCATCACTGAAAATGCCCAGCCATTCCAGTTTATCAAGCAAATCGGTGCGATGGGGAATAGAGAGATATGCAGCGAGCGCATCCTGCACGGGAAGTTCTGTATCCGGCAAAAAAGAACGCGTCAGATCTTTCCACGTAAATGTTTCAATACCTTCTATCAGATAAGTATCATCCGTTAACCCCAGTTGCACAAATACATCCCATGCATCACAAAAACCGCGTTTCCGCAATGTTCCTCTGATAATGGTGGATGCATTTTCAAGTCCGTATATATTTCTGTAGCCTAAAGAATCACGATTGGGATATCCCTCGAATGCACCATATCCCGGAACATTTAAAATCGTATAACGGGAAAATAACTGATGATAGGGAATATATTTATAGGTACCGTTCCATAAAAATTTTGCGGTGCCTTGTCCGGCGAGCACCACATTTCTCGGATTCCATGTGAATTTATAATTCCATGGATTCGTGTCGCTTTCGGGAGCAATAAGACCGCCGGTATACGATTCGAATGCATGGATTTCGCCGCCGGATGCAACGATTGCATCAATTAATTTTTTCGCACTCATGTGATCGATGCCGGGATCGAGACCGATCTCATTCATTAAGATCACACCGGCTGCTTTTGCTTCTGCATCCAGTTTTTGCATGGCATCACTCACATAAGAAGCGGAAACAAAATGTTTTTTGCATGCAACACAGGCTGCAGCGATAGCAGGATGTAAAAATGCCGGTAATAACGAAATAACAATATCCGATTCCTGAATATGTTTATCTCTTAATTCCGTATCATCCGAATTAAAATAAACGCCTCTTCCCCGCGGATGCCCGTTCAGTTTTTTCGCGGCCAGTGCTGCATCCAGATCGCCAAGTGTGATGCGCCAGTTATTTTGTTCGGCGTGCTGCAATAAATATTCAATGAGTACGGTTGCCGATTTTCCTGCGCCGAGAATGAGAATGTTCTTCATAACTGAATCGCAAAATTAGTATTTTCGCCTTCAATCAAACATAAAGCAGGCAATGCGAAAATTTGAAATCTGTTGTTCCGTGGAGGAATATGCATCTGCAGATCAGTTACCTGCACCGTTTGCCGGATTATGCGCTGCTGCAGGCGAGGCGCTCAATGCAGCATACGCACCATATTCGCAATTTCATGTCGGCGCTGCACTGTTGCTGGAGGATGGAACCATTGTTCCGGGAAGCAATCAGGAAAATGCAGCCTATCCCTCGGGATTATGTGCCGAACGCGTGGCGCTTTTTTCGGCAGGCAGTTTATATCCCGGTAAACGCATCGTTGCACTTGCTGTAACAACATCCTATTCACTGGATACACCCATTGCTCCCTGCGGGGCCTGCAGGCAGGTAATGGCGGAATATGCATTGAAACAGGATGCGCCCATAGAAATATTTATGCTGCAGAAAGACGGAATTATTTTCCGCATGCAAAATGTAAAAGATCTCCTTCCATTATATTTCTCCGGCGAATGGCTGAAAAAATAATTGCGGTTGTTATTATTTTGCGAATGGTGTTATAATGATAGAAATGGATCCCGAAATTAAAATTACAAAAGCCTCCGGTGAAACCGCTTCCTTCTCCGCCGATAAATTGCGAAAATCGCTCAAGCGGTCGGGTGCTTCTGAAGAAACGGCAAACCGGATCATTGAAGAAGTGCGGCACCAGTTGTATGAAGGGATC
>CAYTFT010000134.1:0-7019 GCA_964437155.1 uncultured Chitinophagales bacterium
TATCACCCACTTTTTTATGCCATTCCACGAAGGTTCCTTCAGTCATGGTGTCACTCATCCGGGGCATGCGTATCACTTCTGCCATAGTATGCTCTTATTTGATGCGAAAATACTTATAACCGCTCAAAACAGGAAAGCCCCGTTATGCACGGGGCTTCCTCAAATGGAGTGGTTCTCAGTAGCCAAAAATATCTTCCAGGCTCAGTTCGGTGAATTCTCCCAAACCCTGGAGATACAACATATCGAGTTTGTCTTTATCCCCCATCACCAGAATAGTATAGGTGCGGTCGGATATATGCTCGTCAAAAAACTTCTGCATATCATCCAGCGTGATACTTCTTACTGCCGCGTAAATATCTTTTCTGTAATCGTAGTCAAGACCCTTGCGTTTAACATTTTCATAATTCCAGAAAATATTAGCGCGGACAATCCGCTCGCTTTCGATCTGCTTTTCTACAGATTCACGACTGGCATTAAATTGTTTATCGGCACGCGGCATTGTATTCATGATCTCCTGCATGGCCTCGATCGCCATCTGCATTTTATCGGCCTGTGTGCCAACGAATGCTCTCACATAATGTGCTTCCTCTTTATTTGCAGGTGTGGTGAACGAAGCGGATGCAGAATACGCCAAAGCCTTTGTTTCCCGTATTTCCTGAAATACTATGCTGGATAATCCGCTTCCGAAATATTCATTGAATAATCTGGCTTCAGGTAACAGCGGTGCTGTAAAATTCTGATCCTTTGCAACCATCATGATCTGCGCCTGCACCATTTTATAATCGACGAAATATATTTTGTTTGTTTTGGTTTCCACTTCCGGATATCTTTTCGGCTGCGGATAATCGGCCAACACTGCAGGCGTAATATGATTTTTACTGATAAGTGTTTTCACATCCTCCAGTGATCGTTGTCCGTAATAAAAAATCCGGTGCTTATATGTTTCGATGGATTTAATTTTATTGATCAGGATCTGCGGATCTGTGTTCTTCAGATCAGCAGCAGAAATAATATCCGTTTGCGGTGAAAAAGAACCCCAGCGGGCATATGCATACATCGCTCCCTGGAAAATGATATTCTTATTTGATTTCGCATCTGTCCGGTCTTTCAGGATGCCGTCTACCAGATCATTGTATGCTTTCGTATCCACCTGTACATTATTCAGTAAATGTTCAAGTAATTCCACGCCTTTATCAAGATTTGCATCCAGACCTGTGAGGGAAACATATACGCGGTCGCGGCCGGTATTCACGCTGAAGGAAAGTCCGTATTTAAAAAATTCCTTCTGCAGATCGGCAGCAGAATATTTATCCGTTCCGAGATACGGTAAATAATTCACTGCGAGTTCCATCAGCGGATCATTATCACTTCCCATATCCAGTATATAATCCAGTTCGAAAAGTGCATTTTCATCATTATGAATATAGGAAGCAGAAATTCCCTTTCCGAGATCCGCTGTTTTAATGCGGGACTGATAATCCACAAATTCGGGCTGCACGCGTGTGGAAGTGATCGTGAGGAAATTCTTCGTGAATTCACTTTGTGCATCACGGTTGGCATTGATCGGAGTGATCTGCGGCTTCTCCACTTTTTTGACATTTTTATCTTCTCCCTGTCGCTTATACACTACCACATAATTATTTGTGCCGAGATAGGTATTCACGAATTTGATAATATCCTGCTTCGTGATCTTTTCCATAACATCATATTCATGGAGATAATTATCCCAGTCAAGATTTTTTACGAAAACATTCACAAAGGCACTCGCGCGTCCCTGATTGGTTTCAAAAGAACGGATCCGCGATAAACGATAATCATTTACCACCGCTTTTATCAGCCATTCGTCAAAGGCGCCCTTTCTTAATTTATCTACCTCCGCCAGCAGCAATTGTTCGCAGTCTTCTAATTTTTGTCCTTCCCGCGGATCGGCATACAAGCCGAATACATCATATTCTTTCCATTCCGATACATAAGCGCCGGCTTCGAGCACCACCTGTGCCTGGTTCAGATCAAGGTCGATCAATCCGGCCTGTCCGTTAGAGAGAATGCCGGCTACCAGTTTAGCGATCGTTGCATCTTTTGTTCCTGCACCGGGTAAGCGATAACCCATCATCACATTTTCTGCCTCCATTCCGTATACTTCGCGCCGCTGTATTTCTGTAATCGGCTGCTCGACAGGAAGTTTTATTTCTGCAACCGGTTTACTCAGATACCCGCCAAAATAGGTATCGATAAGTGCGATCGTTTTATCATAATCAAGGTCACCGCTTAAACAAATCGCCATATTATTCGGCACATAATAATTATAGAAATAACTCATGATATTTACCATCGAAGGATTTTTAAGATGCTCACCTTCACCAATGGTAGTTTGCGTTCCGTAAGGATGCGTCGGAAATAATGCTTTATAAAATGCTTCATTCATTTTAGAACCATCGCGGTCCTGTCCCATATTATATTCTTCATATACCGCTTCGAGTTCAGTGTGAAATAAACGCAATACACATGTGCGGAAACGCTCACTTTCCACCACCAGCCATTTTTCAAGTTCATTTCCGGGAATATCATTTACATAGACAGTTTGTTCTTTACTTGTATAGGCATTTGTTCCCTTTGCACCTAAGGAAGAGATCATTTTATCATATTCATTCGGGATGGCAAGTTTCGCTGCCTCCTGACTCATATCATCGATCTGCTTATAGATCTGTTTTTTCTTTTCCGGATCTTTTTCGTTGCGTTGTTTTTCGTATAACTGAGAAATTGCATCAATGGTCATTTTTTCACGCGCCCAGTTGGTCGTGCCGTACGAGGTGGTTCCTTTGAACATCATATGCTCGAGATAATGCGCAAGGCCTGTAGTTTCCTTCGGGTCATTTTTCGACCCCGCTTTCACGGCAATATATGTTTGCACCCGTGGCTCTGTTTTATTCTGCGATAAATACACTTTCAGTCCGTTCGGTAATGTATATATTCTCGTTTTTGTAGGATCATCCGGAACCGATATATAATTGTATTTTCCTGCTTTGGGGCTGCCCGATGCAGTTGTGGAATGTGTTGAATTGTAAATCGAAATCGGATCCTTTACATCAGCAGAAACACGCGCCGGTCCATTCGAATTATTGGAACCGGAAGTGCCGGATTGCTGGCTGCCTGAAGAGGATGAACCGGACGAACTGGAAGAACTTCCTGTTGTTGTACTCTGCGCATGCAGAATGGCAGCCATAAAAAATACTGCCAGAAAGAAGGTGGAATATTTAATCCTTAGTTGCATAGAATTTAATTTTTAATGATGGAATGTTTTATTTGGTGATGTGATGTTATTTTAATAATTCTTAATTTAGAACTCATCTCTAAAATTCCTTTTACTGCATTGCGTCCCTGCATTTCAATAATCCAGTTCAAATCCAAGTGAATCCTTTAATTCTTTTATGAGCGGATTCAGCTCCTCCATTTTTTTATATTTTTCCTGCGTTGTGTAAGGCCTTTTCACCTTCTCTGCTTTTTTCGCATCCACTACAAACGAGATATCGAAATTATTATTTTCGAGCGCTTTGCTGATAAATTCCCGCATTTCATTCACGATCTCCTTCATGATATACACCTCCACAGAAGAATCAAGATGAATGACGATAGCGTTATTTGCATGTATTTCAATAGCTGCGTTTTCCATGGTGATAGCAACCCTTTGGTGATCTTTTCGTATCAGGTCGGCATATTGCCGCCATGCTATAAAAAATAATTCAGGGCTTATAATAACCAGATCGTTTTCAACAACCTTCACAGCATTTTCTTTATTGCGCAGGTCTTCTTCCTCCTTTTGTATCGTTTGGCGAAGGTCTGATTTTTTGGGGATGACAACCGTTTCCGAATCCTCCATGCGCGGTGTAATGATCACATTATTTTCCACCTGGATGGTAACCTTCTTCACTTCCTCCTGCACAGGCAAGGGTTCGTTTTTTATCTCTGAAACTGCCTCCTTTGCGGGAAGTTTTTCTACCGGGGCAGATTTTATTTCAGGTGTATTGCCGACATGCTTTTTGGTCAGGTCAGAAGTTTTTTTTTCAGTACTGCCTGTTTGCAGTGTGGAAATGGCAGTATGGATATAACACAATTTCATCACTGCCAGCTCTACATGCAGCCGTTTATTTTTCGATGCTCTGTAATTAACATCTGCGGCATTCAGAATATCAAGTCCGCTCAGCAAAAAGGATGAAGAAACCTGTTGGGACTGGCCCTTATACCGGTTGATGATATTTTCTGCCGTATCGAGAAGTATCAGTGTATTTTCATCTTTACATACCAGCAGATTTCTGAAATGTTCTGCAAGACCGTTAATGAAAGTATCACCATCGAATCCTTTATTCACAATTTCATCGAATAACAACAGGCAGGTTGTTATATCTTCCGAAACCAGTGCATCGGTAATTTTAAAATAATAATCGTAGTCGAGGATATTGAGATTTTCGATCACATCTTTTGCGGTGATCTTTTTCCCGGAAAAACTTGTGATCCGGTCAAAAATACTAAGGGCATCCCGCATCGCACCATCTGCCTTCTGTGCGATCAGATGCATGGCTTCCTCATCGCAGTCCACGTCCTCATTTTTACAAATGATCTCCAGTTGCTTTGTCATATGCCGGATCTTGATCCTGTTAAAATCAAAGATCTGACAGCGGCTCAGAATGGTCGGAATGATCTTATGTTTCTCGGTGGTCGCAAGAATAAATTTCACATACGGTGGGGGCTCCTCGAGAGTTTTCAGAAATGCATTAAATGCCGAAGCACTGAGCATATGCACCTCGTCAATGATATAGATCTTAAACTTCCCGCTGGCGGGCGCATAGCGCACCTGATCGACAAGGCTGCGGATATCCTCCACCGAATTATTGGATGCGGCATCCACTTCATGGATATTAAAGGAAGCATTTTCATTGAACGAGCGGCAACTTTCGCAGGTATTACAGGCCTCACCATCGGACTGAATATTTTCACAATTGATGGTTTTGGCCAGGATCCTCGCACAGGTAGTTTTACCCACACCGCGCGGGCCGCAAAAAAGAAAGGATTGCGCAAGGTGGTTGTTTTTGATCGCATTCTTCAATGTTACCACCACCTGATCCTGTCCGATCACATCCGCCCAGCTCGAAGGGCGGTATTTTCTCGCTGAAACAACAAAACTCTGCACGGGGTAAAGATACTAATTTTGGGAGGGCTTTAAATGACCGGAAAAAAGACCGTTTTTATGATTAACATGTTCTTCACCGCCTGTAATTTGATTCCTGTTTTTCGCTTACGGATGCAATTGCAACAACCGTTTTACGGGATTGCATGCACCCCGGTATTCCGGCAACCGGTGTGATATTAATCACCATTTGAAATAGGCGCATTGAGGGGCAGTGGCTTATATTTGCACAAATTTTTACCGAACGTGGAACCCTCACCCAATATCAATTTTAACGATACAGAGATCGCATTTTCCGGCAGGACGAACAGAGAATTAAAATGGGAATATTTTTTATTCCGCGTAATGAATAATGCCGGGATCACCTCGGTACTGACGACGCTGGCGAAAATGACCATTACCTTACATCTGCCGTTTAAATGGGCGATCAAAGGAACCGTATATGATCAGTTCTGCGGGGGAGAAACGCTGGAAAAAACAATACCGGTTCTGGACAAGCTGGAAAAATACCATATTGGTGCGGTGATCGATTATGGAGTAGAGGGAAAAGAATCGGAAGAAGACTTTGAAAAAACAAAGAATGAGCTGATCAAAATAATTCAATTTTCTGCAGGTAAAAAAAATATCCCATTCATCAGTAATAAAGTTACGGGGATCACACGGTTTGCGCTGCTGGAAAAAATAAATAATAAAGAAACACTCACCGAAACCGAACAGGCCGAAAAAGAAAAATTATACGGGCGATTGCATGCGATCGCAAAAGCAGCCTCCGATGCGGGTATCGGTTTATTTATTGACGCAGAAGAAAGCTGGATACAGGATGCAATTGATGCACTCACTTTTGATTTAATGCGTACGTTCAATAAGCAAAAAGCTGTTGTCTATTCAACTCCGCAAATGTACCGGCACGACAGACTGGAATTTTGCAGGCGTTCATTGCAGGATGCGGTAGAACATAATTATATCCTCGGATTGAAACCGGTGCGTGGTGCCTATATGGACAAGGAAAGAAAACGTGCTGCGGAAAAAGGATATCGCGATCCCATTCAGCCGGATAAAACTGCAACCGACCGCGATTATGATGCAGTAATTGATTTTGCACTCGACCATCTCGATAAAATATCACTTGTGGCTGCAACGCATAATGAAAAAAGCAGCCAGTATCTCGCTGACGAAATGAACAGACGGAATATCCGGCATGATCATCCGCATATCTGGTTTTCACAATTATTCGGTATGAGTGATCAGATCACATACAATCTGGCGAAGGCCGGATACAATGCAACAAAATATCTTCCTTACGGTCCGGTAAAAGATGTTATTCCGTATCTCATTCGCCGCGCACAGGAAAATAAATCTGTAAGCGGACAAATGAGCAGGGAATTGAATCTGATCTATAAAGAGATCAAACGACGTGGAATCTGATCTCAATTAAAAAAACTACCGGTTACATTTTAATAAACTTTCCGCTGAAGGGAGTCTGACTTTCATGTGTGATGCTTAACAGATAAATGCCCTGTTCAAGTGTTGCAATATCAATCTGCATTTCAGATTGGTCAGATAGTAGTGTTCGACTAATCACCAATTTACCTGTCAGATCCCTGATAGTAACGATATACTGACCAGATTCTACCCCGCGTACAGTGATCCTATCAGAAGCAGGATTTGGAAATATGATTGCCCGGGAGATTGTCTGCTCAGGCACATCATTCGGCAGGTATAATGTATTCTTAGTTGTATTGGTAATTACAGCCGGATTAAAGTCGAAATGGATGCCTGCGGTATTTTCTATTGTTGTCCCTGCGGGTAAGCCCGGTAAAATGTGAATCTCAAATTT
>CAYTFT010000135.1:0-7004 GCA_964437155.1 uncultured Chitinophagales bacterium
TGAATAAAAACAACATTGCAGAGCTCACTATCGAAAATCAGGATTTCAGAATAAAGATCAAAACCGCACTTGCAGCCGGTACTGTTGTTCAGGCACCGATGATGCAGCCACAATTTCAGCAGGTGCCTGTTGCGCAGCCTGTGCAACAACAGGTGATTTCTGAGAAGTCAGCACCCGTTGAAGAAGCCAAAACTGAATCTCCCGTTGCGGCAAATATGATCACGATTAAATCTCCTATCGTTGGTACCTTTTATCGCTCAGCCGGCCCCGATAAAGAAGCATTTGTGAAAGTGGGGGATGAAATTAATACCGGTGATAAATTGTGTATTATCGAAGCCATGAAATTATTCAACGAAATTGAAAGTGAAGTTTCGGGCAGGATCGTAAAAATCCTTGCAGATGATGCTACTCCGGTTGAATATGACCAGCCTTTATTTTTAGTTGAGCCCAAATAACCTGTATAAGCGTATTGCATGAGTATTCGCAAAAGTACCAAACCGCAGATCAGACAATTTAATAAAATACTCATTGCCAACCGCGGTGAAATTGCCTTGCGTATTATTCGCACCGCGAAGGAAATGGGAATAAAAACAGTAGCCGTTTATTCCACTGCAGATAAAGAAAGTTTGCCAGTACGATTTGCAGATGAAGCGGTTTGTATCGGTCCGCCTTCTTCAAAAGAATCGTATTTAAGTATTCCCAAAATTATGGCTGCTGCTGAGATCACCAATGCAGATGCTATTCATCCCGGCTACGGATTTTTAAGTGAGAATGATATGTTCTCGGAGATCTGTGCCAAATACGGAATAAAATTTATCGGCCCGATGCCCGATCAGATCCGTAAAATGGGCGACAAGATAACGGCAAAAGAAACCATGAAAAAAGCCGGTGTTCCTGTTATCCCCGGCAGTGAGGGATTATTGAAAGATGTGGCCGAAGCAAAAAAACTTGCAAAAAAAATCGGATACCCTGTTATCGTTAAAGCAACTGCAGGCGGTGGCGGAAAAGGAATGCGCATTGTTTGGAAAGAGGATGAAGTGGAACATGCATTTACCACAGCCAGTATGGAAGCAAAAGCCTCGTTTAATAATGACGGGCTCTATATGGAAAAATATATTGAGGAACCGCGTCATATTGAAATTCAGGTTGCCGGTGATCAATATGGAAAAGCCTGTCACCTGAGCGAGAGGGATTGCTCAATTCAGCGCCGCCATCAAAAACTTGTTGAAGAAAGTCCATCACCTTTTGTGGATGAAAAACTCAGAAAGAAAATGGGCGATGCTGCCGTAAAGGCTGCTGAATCGATCGGATACGAAGGAGTAGGTACGATCGAATTTCTCACCGACAAACACAAGAATTTTTATTTCATGGAAATGAATACCCGTATTCAGGTAGAACACCCTGTTACGGAAGAAGTAGTGGATTTTGATCTGATAAAAGAACAGATTAAAATAGCCATGGGAGAAAAAATTTCCGGGAACAATTATTTCCCGATGCTGCATGCAATGGAATGTCGTATTAATGCAGAAGATCCAAAAAAGAACTTCGCTCCCAGTCCGGGTAAAATCACCAGCTTTCATTCACCGAAAGGCCATGGTGTTCGCGTGGATACTGCTGTATATGCCGGTTATACCATTCCGCAATTTTACGATAGCATGATCGCCAAACTTATTTGTAAAGCTCGCACGCGTGAAGAAGTGATTTTAAAAATGCAGCGGGCATTAGATGAATTTATTGTGGAAGGAATTAAAACGACAATTCCGTTTCATAAAAAACTCATGCGCGATGATCGATTCAGAGCCGGTATATTTGATACAAGCTTTTTGAATTCTTTCGATTTTTCAGATCTGGATTAATTGCACAGGAACCGGCAATTGCATGCTATCCTTTTATCTTGTTGAAATAATAGTTACCTTTTTCGCCTGCGCTATAGCCTTTTCTTTTACCACTTCAACATTTGCATCCGGCGCATCGTATGCAAGCGCAACACCCATACGGCGGTAAGTTCTTGTTGTCGGTTTTCCAAATATTCTGATATCGGTGTTCGGATCTGAAATAGCATCTTCAATACCTTCAAATTGAAATGTATCGCTTTCCTCCTTCGCGAGAATTACCGCACTCGCCCCGCTCTTCAATAATTCAATCTGAGGAATAGGTAATCCTAGCACGGCTCGCGCATGCAGTTCAAATTCATTCAGATTTTGTGTACCCGCTAATGTTACCATTCCGGTATCATGGGGACGTGGAGATAATTCAGAAAAATAAACGCCCTCCTCTGCAAGAAAAAATTCAACCCCCCAAATGCCGGCACCTGTGAGTGCTTCAGTAACCTGCTTAGCAATATGCTGTGCCTCACGCAAATGCTCGGGAGAAATAACTGCCGGCTGCCAGCTTTCCTGATAATCGCCGCGTTCCTGACGATGCCCGATCGGCGGGCAAAATAATGTGGGACCGTTTTTTTGTGTGACCGTAAGCAAGGTTATTTCTGATTGAAAATGAATAAATGCTTCCACGATCACTTCGGCAATATCACCGCGTTTTCCGCTTTGCGCATAATTCCAGCTCTTCTCGATATCTGCTTCCGAACGAATAACACTTTGTCCTTTACCGCTGGAACTCATCAGAGGTTTCACCACGCAGGGCATACCCACAGCAGAAACAGCAACACGCAGGGTATCGAGTGAAATTGCATATGCATATTTTGCCGTACGCAATCCGAGTTCCTTTGCTGCGAGATCACGTATGGCTTTTCTGTTCATCGTGAAATTGGCTGCGCGCGCACTGGGTACCACATGGATTCCCCATTTTTCATACGCATAGAATCGTTCTGTACGAATTGCTTCAATTTCAGGAACAATTATATCCGGTTGATGCTTTTTAACGATGGCATCCAATGCATCGCCATCAAGCATATTTATTATTTCTCTTTCATCAGCGACCTGTTGCGCGGGAGCATCATCGTAATTGTCCACCGCGATCACATATTGACCAAGCCGCTTACATGCAATAACAAATTCTTTTCCCAGCTCACCGGAGCCCAGCAATAAAATTTTCTTTTTCATAGTTTAACGGAAGAATGTATTCCTGCTCAAAATATCAAATGGATTAATTATTCGGATCAAATATCAAAAGGGAATTTATTGAACAACAAATTTTTGCAAATAATCTCTTTCCGTTGCCTGTATCCATAAATAATACACGCCGGATGCAAGGCTGCTCACATCCAGTGTTACACGTTCCATCCCTGCATCAAGCGAATAAGTATAATCGTTTATCAGGTCACCTGATGTTCCCAATAACCTAAAACGATACTGATCGGGTAATGCCTCAAACAATTGAATATTCAGTGTGGTATGTGCCGGATCAGGAAATATACATACGCTTATTACATTATCCTGTGTCTTTACCTGTACAACAGTATCTCCTGCATGCAACAATTGAATTGCAGGATCCAAAATTATTTCCTTCACTTCAAAATCTACCGGAATGGTAAATACCTGTCCGTTTTGCTGATGCGGCAACCATAAATCCAGTGAATCTGCATCGCCCTTCAACCGTACAGGGACTTTCATTTCAAAAAAATCAACCGATGCATCTGAAGGAGTTTGAGAAACTGCGATAGAAACAATATTATCCTTTTCTTCCCATAAAAGCTGATAAGACGGGAACCCCTGGCCATAAAACCAATCGGCGAAAAATCCCTCAAGTGCAGTATCCGCCGCGGTTTCCATATGCTCAATAAAATCATCGGTATGCGCAAATCCATATTCCAGCGCCGGATCGGTAATATAATTTTTTACGCCTGTGAAAAACGCTTCATCTCCAATTTGTCCGCGTAACATATGCAACAACCAGGCACCTTTATAATACGTGAGCCGGCCATCAAATATTCTTGAAACAGAACTGGTATCATCGCACCAGACAGAACCGTTTGGTTTAGAAGTAATTGTATTTCTTGTACCGCTCAGCCATGCTTCGAAATAATGAAAAGGATCATCAGAAAAATCATAGCACAACCAGCTGCAATAAGTAGCAAATCCTTCATTCAGCCAAATGTCCCGCCAGCTTGCACAGGTGATCTTATCTCCAAACCATTGATGCGCCATTTCATGATTGAGCAGATCAAATCCAAAACTGGAAACAGAACTCATCGTCTGGTGTTCCATTCCTCCCCCCCAGCCGAATTGCATATGGCCGTATTTTTCTGCAGCATAGGGATAATCACCGAATTTATCCGCATACATTTCAAAGGAAGGAACAATTGCATTCACGCCTTCAATGGCTGTTTCAAGATCCTCCGGATATACCATATTGGTGATTGGCACTGCTATGCCGTTACTTTCTGCCATCACATCAAATGTTACATAATTGCTCACCGCAACGCCTATGAGATAAGTTGCAACCGGATATTTTGTTTTCCAGTGACAATAATTATACGTGCCGTCGGTACTAATTTCCAATAATCCCGGCCCACCCGCTGTAAAACCGACGGGCGTTTTTATGATCACATCTGCTGAATCAATTTTATCGTCCAGCGTTTGTTTACACGGCCACCAGTCGCTCGCTCCGTATGGCTCCGATAATGTCCAGATCGTATTTGCCGTTGCATGCGGTGTAATTGCAAAGGACCCGAATCCGGATGCTGATGGATTTCCATGATAAATAACTGCAACGGAATCCAGTGCATTTGCCGGAATTGGAACAGGTAATTCTATTTTAAGTGCATTCGCTGATAAGACATGGGAAAGCAACAAACCATGATAAACCACTGAATCAATAATCAGTGAATCACTGCAGTCAAAATAAATTTCGGATGCGTCCTCTGTAACTTTGAAATACGAAGTTATACGGCCACTGATAAATGTAGTATCCGGATTAAGAAACCACTCGCATCTTACATATTGCATATCATAATTACCGGTTGGAGCAGCAGCAAAAACCGTTGTCCTGTTTTGCGCAGCATATAATTCCGGGCTGATAATATCGCGCTCGTATTGCTGCAGCAAATCGGTTTGTGCATCCGTTACGCAATACAAAATGCAGGCAAATAAGACAATTGCGAACCTGCGCATTTCGAATCTATTTATTCTTTTTCTCCCCATTGTTGCCTATGCGTCTGGATAATTTCACCAGTTCTATCGTTTCAAAAAATAAAAAGGAAAAATAAATTACAGCAAACGGAATAACGAAACTGATATCAGCATCCCTGTTCTTTGCTTTAAATATCATTACGATTACTGAGGCAAGGATCAGTTTGGAAAAAATCCCTACGAAGAAAACATTCATAAAGCTGCTGAATTTCTTTTCCATTGTTCTGGAAGAAAAATAATAGGTAATGATGCCCAGCGCGAGAAACAAACCAAAACATACCCATACGAATACCATTACCGGTTTAAACGCTTTTGTAAATCCAAGAATAAAAAGGACGATGGCGATAAGAATTGCAAACGGAATAAGCTTCTTGAAGTAATTTATCATCTGATGCATTTACTGTTTAAGCAAAGGTAGGAGAGTTTGAACAGTTGCGGTTAATGCGAAGTTGATATACAACCCACTTCAGCATTCATTTATCTTTCCGGATAAAATCTCTGAGTACCGAATACAATCCGGCTGTAATACCCAATAAAGAGAGAATAACGGTAAACCAGGGTTTTGTATGGATCCATGCATCCAGGCGCATACCTCCCCATACGCCTAGAAATATCCCGGCAAAAAGCTGAAAGGCCATACCGGTATATTTGAAGTAATTATCAAAGGGTGGCTTCTTCGTATTCCGGGACTGCATTGCCGATCTTCCGTTCCTTTGCGCCCATGTTGCAGATTCCGTCGAAATGTGCACCATTTTCGATCACGATCTTGGCAGTATAAATATTTCCTTCCACACGCGCTGTAGCTTTGAGGGTTAATACTTCCGAAACTTCGATATCACCGGTGATCCGGCCTTCGATGTCTGCACTTTTACAATGCACATCGCCTTCGATCAAACCCGTAGGGCCCACTGCAACCTTGGCCTTTGTTTGTAAAGTTCCCCTTATGGTTCCTTCTATCCGGAGATCGCCATCGCTTTCAATGGTGCCTTCCACAACAGTTCCGTGGTTGATCCTGTTTGAAATGGTTGAGTTGGGTGCTGCTTGTGTCATAGTATCCTTGTTGCCGAACATGGTGTTGAAATTTTAGTTGAAGTTAAGGTAATCTTTTGGATTGAGTGCAATTTTCTGGTGCCAAAGTTCAAAATGGAGATGGGGTCCCGTGCTCATCTCACCGGTATTTCCGATTACAGCTATCACATCGCCTGCTCTTACACTGTTACCCGCTCTTTTCAAGATCTGCGAATTATGCTTATACATTGAAATCAACCCGTGATCATGCTGGATTATGATCACATTTCCACTCTCCAGGCTCCAGTAGCTGTCGACGACAATGCCGTCGAGACAGGCTTTCACCGGTGTATTTTCAGGAGCAACCACATCCACACCGTAATGGCCTTCCCGCAGGTTAAAGTCAGAGGAAACCGAACCTTTCACTGGAGGAAAAAAGTGGAGTGATTCGAGATTCTGCTCCGCAGTACTTTCCCTCGGATCGGTGAGTCCGAGATTGAAAAGATCTTCCTGAGCCACCTGATCCCTCAGCATTTTATCTGTGACCGAGGCCTCCCCGATCTGCACCTGGCTATAGTCCTTTTTTGAGGTGGTGTCTTTAGGGGGGATGGAGTCAATTTCGCCGTTCAGGCGCTTCTGGATATTCCCGAAATACAGGTCATAGGCCTTCAATGCGGTGAGAATGGAGTCCGTCACCTTGTTATTCTGAGCGATCTGCCGGGTGGTGGATACCTCACTATACCCTACTACCAGATTTTTAAGCGGGGTGAACACAATAGCAGCATACACGAACAATCCTACAACCACCAATAATGTGCTGAACAAAATGATCACGTTCAGCGGACTTAACCTGAGCGAGGTCTGCACCTCGAAGGTTTTGTCGTGCATCAATACCAGCTTATATTT
>CAYTFT010000136.1:0-6943 GCA_964437155.1 uncultured Chitinophagales bacterium
ATAAATATTTCCCACTTAAAAAATCTCACATTTACAAATTTGCTAATTATCACATCTGCTAATTTGCTAATCCCCTTCCGCCGCAGCGGACTAATTCCCCGCACTGACAAATGAAAAAATATTCCTCTCAAAACTGGCTCATCCTTTTCGCATTATCTGCCGTATGGGGTTGTTCATTTTTGTTTATGAAGCGCGGACTCGAAACATTCCGGTGGGATGTTGTTGCTGCCATGCGGATATCTTTCGCCTGCATCGGAACAATACCGATCCTTATTTTCCATTACAGGAAAATTAAGAAGGAAGAAATTAAATATTATGCGATCACCGGGTTTTTTGGCAGTGGTTTACCCGCCTTCTGTTTCACCTTTGCACAAACGCATATTGAAAGCGGAATCAGCGGTGTATTGAATTCGATGACACCGGTTTTTGTATTTATTCTGGGCGTTTTATTCTTCGGAATTAAATTCGAAAAATTTAAGCTGATCGGACTCATCATTGCATTAGCCGGATCTGCTATTCTCGTAATGGCGGGCGATGCGGAAACAAAAAATCAGAATGTTGTTTATGCGTTGCCTGTATTTCTCGCTACCATCAGTTATGCGATCAGTGCAAATTCGGTGAAGCGGTTTTTACAGGATGCGCATCCGCTTGCGATGGGCGCCGTCGGATTTCTCATAATCGGAATTCCCGCAATTATTTATTTACTCTCGACAAAATTCTGGTTGCTTGCAGATGCGGAGCATTATACCAGAAGTCTCACCAGTGTGGGTACATTGGCGGTACTGGGTACGGTTACGGCTTCAATTGTTTTTTATGCTCTGATCCAGCGTACCGATTCTGTTTTTGGTTCGCTCGTCTCGTATCTCATTCCCATTTTCGCGATTATACTCGGTATATGGGACGGAGAGAAATTGTATGCGCAGGATTATGTGGGGATGGCATTTATTCTCATCGGGATTTATGTGTTGAATTATAGCGGAAAGACGAAGGAAGGGGGTTAATGTGCTAATGTGTAAATGTACCAATGTATGGATGGAACAGCCGGCGGGTTAATGTGCTAATGTGTAAATGTACCAATGTATGAATGGAACAGCCGGCGGTTTAATGTGCTAATGTGTAAATGTATCAATGTATCGATGGAACAGCCGGCGGTTTAATGTGCTAATGTGTAAATGTACCAATGTACGGATGAGACAGCCGGATTAGCAAATGGGGGTATCTCCGCGGTTGCCGTCGCCGCAAAGCAAATTACGCAAGCGTCTGCTTATACCGGATTTACTTTACTACAATCGCACTGATCTCCACTCTTACATTTTTCGGTAATCCCGCAACAGCTACTGTTTCTCTTGCCGGTGCATACTCAGGAAAATATTCACCGTATACGGCATTCACATCACCAAAATCTTGCATGTCGCGGAGAAAGATGGTACATTTCATAACGTCGTTCATAGTAGCACCGCTTTGCAGAACGATCGCCTTGAGGTTTTCCATCACCTGACGTGTTTCTTCTTTAATATCGCTTCCGGAATACAACTCACCGTTTGCGGGGTTGATCGCAATCTGCCCGGAAACAAAAATAAACCCGCCGGCTTCTGTTGCCTGCGAGTACGGACCGATCGGCTTCGGCGCATTATCTGTATAAATTACTTTTTTCATCATATCATGTTGTGTGGAACAGGACGTAAAGCTAATCAGGACGACCAGAAAAAGGGTCAGATATCGCGTCGCTATTGAATTTTTCATGACGAATGTTTTGATTTTGCAGGTATCGGTAGTAAATTTATCCCTTTGTTTTGGCCCTGTAACAACGAAGTAACAAAAAGATGCATCTTTCAATCATGAGGTTTTTGCGAAAAACTGTTGCGGTACTCTTTATTTCTGCCGCATTTGCCGCTCCTCTCTCAGCGCAAATTACCTATTCCACCGGTTATACGGCAACGGATATTGCCACTTATCTTGCCGGAGATGGTGTTGAGATCAGCGGCGCAACGGTAAATTGTTACAGCCTCGCATTTGGTAAATTCAATTGTATTGACTGCAATGTCGGCATCGACAGCGGTGTTGTGCTTACTTCCGGCCGCGTGCTCAATATCACCGGTCCCAACAACAGCGGAAGCACCGGCACCAGCAACGGATGGCCCGGCGACCCCGACCTCGATGCATATCCCGGCGTTGGAACAACCCATGATGCCTGTATCCTCGAATTTGATGTGTATTCTCCCGGCGACAGCCTGGGATTTGATTATGTTTTTGGCAGCGATGAATATCCTGAATATGTGGGTTCCATCAACGATGCCTTTGTTTTCTGGATCAGCGGTCCGGGTTTCGCTACACCTACGAATATTGCCCTTATTCCCGGAACTGCATTGCCCGTTACCATCGACAATGTAAATGCAGGAAGCTATCCGATGTATTATATCTCCAACGGTACCGGCGGTGTCGGCGTTTGGGGAACCGATCCTTATTATATCGAATACGATGGCTTCACCACCGTGCTCAGCGCACAGGCAGTGGTTACGCCCTGTCAGTGGTATCATCTTAAATTATCTATTGCCGATGAGTCGGATTTTATTTTCGACTCCGGCGTGTTCCTGAAAGCAAAAAGTCTTGTAACAAATTATCTCGCTGATTTTACCTATCCCGGTTTTCCTTTCGGCATTCCGATCAACTTCTGTTCAACAGAACCTGATCCTACACCGGCTTATGCCGCAGGAGCAGCTGCAGGGGAATTTTCAGCAACACCAGCCGGTCTTGTTTTTGACCCGATCACGGGAACCATCGACCTGGATGCTTCCGTTCCCGGAACCTACGATTTTACCAATACGATCCTGACAGGATTATGCACCGGCGATACGGCAATATATACCATGAATATTACGATCTGGGATCCGCCGGTTGCGAATTTCTCTTATCTCGGAAGCCCTTATTGTGCAAATGATCCCGATCCTTCCCCGATCCCGATGATTGGCGCTACACTGGGAACATTTTCATCCACACCCGGACTCGTAATTAATCCGTTAACCGGACTCATCGATCTTGATGCATCCGTACCCGGAACATATACCATTACAAATTCTGTTTTAAGCGGAACAGTTTGTCCCGATGCATCGGCAACATATGATATTACTATTTATCCGGTTTATTCATCTGTGGTTGATGCCACCGCTTGTCTCGGAGATGTTTACGCATTACCCGACGGAACAACCGTTATGTCATCAGGAACATACGTGACAACACTCAACACAGTGAACGGATGTGATTCTGTAATTACGACAAATATTATTTTTAATCCGGTTTATAACCTTACATTGAATCCGTCCATCTGCAGCGGCGGATCCTATACCTTGCCCGATGGAACAACTGTTTTTGCAGCAGGAACGTATGTAAATAATTTCGTGACCGTTTCAGGATGCGATTCAATTTATACGATCAATTTAACAGTAAGTCCCACACCGGTAACTAATGTTGTTGCACATCTCTGCGATGGTGAAACATATGTTTTACCCGACGGAACAGTTGTGGGTGCAACAGGTATTTATCCGGTAACATTAATTGCAGTTACAGGATGTGATTCAACGATCAGCACAACCGTGCTGGTGCATACTGTTTTTGATATAAATATTGATGCAGAGATCTGTGATGATGCAACCTATACATTACCCGATGGTTCTGTCGTAAATACTACCGGAACATATATTTCAAATTTCCTGACAGTGTGGGGATGTGATTCGATTATTACTACCAACCTCACGGTGCATCCGACATATTTAAATGTGATCACCGAAGATCTTTGTATCGGTGAATCGTATGTTTTACCCGATGGCACTTCAACAACCGTTTCGGGAGTCTGGAATTATCCGAATGTTTCTGTATTCGGATGTGACTCAACCACAACAGTAACAGTTACAGTGCATCCATTACCTGTTTTAACCTGGGAAATGGATTCTATTTTATGTCTGGAACAGGGTGTCGTTTCATTAGAGGCTTCTCCGGCAGGCGGCGCATACAGCGGAACCGGAATTGCAGGAACAGATTTTAATACCAATACTGCCGGTGTCGGCGGACCTTATACGCTTACTTACGATTATACAGATGTGTGGGGATGTTCGAATTCCATTTCTGTAGAAACATCGGTGGATGATAATTATGCAACCGCCTGGGGCGATACAACAGTTTATTACGGAGAGAATGCAACTTTATACAGTGATGCCGGCGGTGATTATACATGGAGCCCGACAGATGGGATCGTATGCGCCAATTGTCCGGTTACAGAAGTACTGCCGCCTTTCTCCATCGATTATGTAATGACCTCCTACGATGAAAACGGATGTGTTGCTTCCGATGATGTAATGGTTACCGTATTGCCTGATCCGGGAAATATTATTTATATACCGAATACATTTACTCCGAATGGCGATAATATAAACGATGTGTTTTTTGTCTTCGGATATAATTTCGTCATGATCAATAAAATTGAAGTGTATGACCGCTGGGGTGAAATGGTTTTCTTTGGTGAAAATATTACACCTAACGATGTGAGTAAAGGCTGGGACGGAACATTTAAGGGACAGGCTGCAAATAATGGCGTGTATGCTTATGTGATTCAGGTGCAGTTTGAAACCGGACAAAAAACTTCTCAGTTCGGAAATGTTACACTGATACGATAAATTTTATTTTACCAAACCTATAGCAACCCGGATGCATCGTATCCGGGTTTTTTTATTTATGCTGTTTGAGCAATAATTGTTCTTCTGCAAATGAATTTTCAGGAGAACAGTTTCCCGGAAATAAAAGACAAAAATTAATTTTATTATCTGGCAGCAGTTAATTGCAGATAATGCAGGCTGGTGAAAAACATAAAATACGGCAATCCTAAAATCCGTCTGATCTCTGCCGGATATAATGTTTTGGGAGCGGAAAATAATTTTTTTATTGCGCTGAAGCCTTGTGCCTGGCGATACCGCTTGTGCACATATCTGTGCAGTTGTCTGTAATATTCCGGCGAATACGTAGACCTGAACATTACAAGTAATTCATCGCTGTCGTTCCAGTTTTGTTTTGCATGCAGGTCGTCTTTCACCATTTCAAAAAATTTCGTCCCCGGTAACGGGTACGACACTGAAATGCCGATATCATACGGCATTAATTCCAGAAGCAATGCGATAGTTTTATCAATATCGTCTTTTGTTTCACCCGGGTAACCGAATTGCAAAAAGAAACAGGGTTTAATATGGTGTTTTTTCATGAGTGCTGTTGATCGCTCAATTTGTTCCACCGTTGTTCCTTTGTCCATTGCATCCAGAATCTTCTGCGAGCCGCTTTCCGCACCGATCCATACTTCATCGCATCCCGCCCGTGCAAGATCTGCAATATTATTTTCATCGAGCAGCAGATCGGCGCGGCATTGTATTTTGAATTTGAACTGCAGATTATGCTGTGCAACAAGTTGTGAGAATTGTTTGATCCATCCCGGCTTTAATCCGAAAATATCATCACAGAACCAGAAATGGTGCACGTCATATTTTTCGGTGAGCATTTGTATTTCTTCCACCACATTTTCCGGCGAGCGCGAATTATACCTGTTGCCATATATCGGTTTTGCACACCAATTGCATTTGAACGGGCATCCGCGTGTCGTTGTGAGGTTGAGAGAGAAATATCCGTTTTTTTCGATCCATTTTTGTTTGTATGCAGTAATATCAATGAGGTCCCATGCGGGAAACGGAAGTGCATCGAGATCGTGTAATACTTCGCGTTTCTCATTCCTGATGTACTCATTTTGCATTTTATACGCGAGTCCGGCGATGGAAGCGATTGGTTTTTTCCCGGGGCTGTTTTTTATATGATCAATGAGTTCCGATACTGTTTGTTCGGCTTCCCCGATAATAATATAATCTGCACCCGTATCAAGATAAGTTTTCCAGTGGTCGGTCGCATCACTGGACGAAACTGCCACAATGCAATTATTTTTTTTCGCATAGCGGATCATCTCAAAACAGGCATCGCGCATATTCACGAGGCACATTTTTGTGAGATAATTAAATCCGTCGTCGTAAATCACGAAAATGCTGTTCCTGTTTTTTTCGATGGCGGGAAAAACATCAACGGCTCCCGAGGCAAATACGGTATCAAATAATTCAACCGAATAATTTTTGCTGCGCAGAACTGATGCCGCGTATGCGGTTGCCAGTGGCGGATATGGCTGCATCAATGCCTGCTGCTTGGGATCAAGCTGCAGAAAATACGTATTGGATAATAATACATCAGCCATGTTTTACCGGAATTCCGTGTTTGATTTCGAATTCACTGCATTTCTGTTCAAATGCCTGTAATACTTTAAACTGAAACCCCTGCGGATGGTGTTTGGATACATTTTTCCGCGAGCGGAGATTCACTTCAAATTCCTGCTTTTGCAGGTAGCTGTATTTTTTGCGGAGAAAAAAAGCGGTAAGTTTAAATGCAAGCGTGTCGGCAAAATCTCCCGGCCTTCCTGAGAGCAGCTTCTCAATAGTTTTTTTCAGACGGGATTCTTCCCTGTTATCGAGAAATGTAAAATCGGGATTGAAATTCGGGAAATGATCAAGCGCCCAGTGGTTGGCGCCGATAAATTTTCTGTAATGGTGTTCGCCCGTCTGATTTTTAAGGGTAATGATCTCTGTGGCTGCAAACAAATTATGATCGGGGACGGTTAGATTTTCTGTGTCGATATAATAATTTATGCAGAAATATTTTCTGGAGTTGAGAAGGAATATTTTCTTATACAGGGTAAGCAACAGCCGGCAGACCCATATACGGCCGGGCGCGGCGATGATAAAAAAATCGAGATCGGTTTGATCGTCGAAATAATTTTTGGATAAGGATCCTGAAATATTTACGCTCCGTACAAAAGGGAACCGGTGAATTTTTTCGGACCGCCTGATCGCTTTATCCATGACCGCTGTTG
>CAYTFT010000137.1:0-4701 GCA_964437155.1 uncultured Chitinophagales bacterium
ACCGGATAGGTTGGCAGCATTCCGTTCACATAATCAGCCACAAGATTTTTAGCGCCCCAGCCATTGAGGTAACCTACCGGTTCCATATGTTTCGGATCATCGGAATAACCGGTATAGCCGCGGTCGCCGACATAAAATAAAAGACAGTTCGGAAAATGGTCGCGGATGATCGAGAGCAGATCAAAATAATTCTGCGTGAGATTATCTACGCGGCCAAAGGTTTTATCCTTATCGGAAAGATTATCCTCGATACAAAAGATCACCTGCACCTGTTCCACGTCAATATTGTTCGCAGCGAGAATACTATCCACCTGGTCCCAGTAATTCGTCATCGGGTTGAGGATATCGGAAAAATCTTTTGCGTTGATGGCACCGTTCACAAACCGCGTATTCGATCCGAAACCCGCATCTGCCTCCTGCGCATGCAACAGTCCGTCGAACATGATCGCAGGATTACTTGCACCGATCCCGAGGGTTACAATTTTATCATTTCCGCCTGCCGATCCTGCAATCGGATGCAATGCTTCGCACGTGGCAACATACGTTGAACGATAACTGTTTGACTGAAGAAAATTTCCCCACGGATAGAGACCTGATTCCTCACCATTGTAGATAAATTGCGTGGGATCATTGATCGGAATATACACACCGTTGGGAACAACTTCCGGTTCGGGCACCCGCATATTTGACATACAACCCTGCAAAAGCAGCGCTGCAGCGGGAATCAGGACGAATGGTTTCAGGTGTGCAGAAAGGAATTTAATACGTAACATGTTTTGCAAATAATTCGTAGCTGTAATTTCATGCAGATAATAAATCAATATTCATACCTGCGGATGAACCGGCTGCAAAAGAGTGCAATGTTACCCCGCTCCGGTCATTGTCTTATTATAACGGATTGCTTTATTTTACACCATAAATCAACATACATGTCAACATTAGTACGAGAGCTCGAACCCAAACAACTCTGGAATCACTTTGAAGATATCAATGCGATACCGCGTCCTTCAAAAAAAGAGGAGCGCATTATTGCCTTTATGAAAGCTTACGGCGAAAGCCTCGGGCTGGAAACGATCGTTGACGGGATAGGAAACGTGATCATCCGCAAACCCGCAACGCCGGGCATGGAAAACCGCAAGCCGGTGATTTTACAATCGCATCTCGACATGGTGCATCAGAAAAATGCAGATACAGAATTTGATTTCAGCACGCAGGGCATTCAGTCACTGGTTGACGGGGACTGGGTGAAAGCTGCCGGAACAACACTGGGCGCCGATAATGGCATCGGGGTGGCGTCCATTATGTCTGTGCTCGCATCCGCGGATATTATGCATCCGCCGCTGGAAGCATTATTTACAATTGATGAAGAAACCGGAATGACCGGTGCATTTAAACTCGGGCAGGGAATTCTCAACGGGAAAATACTTTTGAATCTGGATACAGAAGACGACGATGAATTTTCAATTGGTTGCGCCGGGGGAATCGACACAAATACAGCATATGATTATACTCCCGAATCACCAAAAGTTACTTCGAAAGCATTTAAAATAAGTGTAAGCGGATTAAAAGGCGGGCATAGCGGAGTGGATATTCATCTCGAACGGGGTAATGCCAATAAGATCATGAACCGCTTATTGTATCAATGTTCTGCATTTGGTTTGCAGATCGCAGAAATTGACGGAGGAAGTTTACGCAATGCAATACCACGTGAATCGTTTGCAATCATAATTGTGCAGGATATAAATTATTTGCAGGAATTTGAAAAAAGATCTGCTGCAATAAAAAATGAATTTCAATTACAGGACGGCGGATTAAATATTTCGATAACATCCGTCGATTTACCGGCAGAAGTTTTAAGTATTTCCGACACGGAAAAAATTACGACAGCTATACAGGCTGTTCACAACGGGGTATTTTGCATGAGCTCTGCAATACCCGGACTGGTTGAAACATCATCTTCTTTTGCGCGTGTATCTATCCGCAACGGAAAATTCATCACACAGAGTCTGCAACGTTCTTCTGTGGAAAGTGCAAAATATAATGTCGCGTATACTGTTGGTGCACCGTTGAAATTAATGGGTTGTTCGGTAGAACATACCGGCGCATATCCCGGCTGGGCACCTGATCCGCATTCAAAAATTCTGGCGCTGATGGAAAATAAATATACAGCGCTTTTCGGCGCAAGGCCCAAGGTGATGGCGATTCACGCCGGACTCGAATGCGGGATCATTGGCGAACGGTATCACGGACTGGATATGATATCTTTCGGCCCCACCATAAAACATCCGCATTCACCGGATGAAAAAGTAAATATTGCCTCAGTACAGAAATTCTGGAAATTCTTATTGGAAATATTGAAGGATATTCCGGAAAATGAAAATTGAAAAAAATATGTTGCGGCATTTTCACGCAATCAAATAAAGTTTTTATTTTTCAGCAGATTATTTCTTTGCGCAATTCTGCAATATCAATAACACATAAATTTTAATGCTCCGCTTAAATAATCTTCTGTCCGGATTTGCATTATATATAATCCATCCGGTAAACCTGAGCGGTCAAAAATAAATCGGGATGCTGTTCCATCCACTGTATAAAAATGAATATTTTGTTGCAGCAGAACGTGCCCGCTCAGATCAGCGATAATTAATTCTGCTTTATCCGAATAGGATTGGGAAAAAGAATTACCAGCCAAAGTAACAACCGCCTGTTGCCGGAACGGATTCGGCGAAATATGTATTTCATCCAATACTGCAACCGGCATTTCATTTACAGAAACATCCAGCGAATCGCAGCCAGGCACCAGGCAGCCGACGCTATCCAGTTTTATCGCCCATAAATTTTGCGATTTCATTTCGTTTTCATCCAGCGGTTCACCGAATCCCGAACCGACACATAAAAATCCGTTATCAGAGGTATGGATCATATCCCAGACCATACTTTCCTCAACCATGGAATCTGCATTATAAAATCGTTGCCACTTCAGATTACCGTCAATATCGAGTTTCTGCAGCATCATTGTATAATCACCGCCGTCAGCCGCTTCGAAATATCCCCATGAAACAACGCTTGTGTCTTCAAGAACTACGAGACCGCCAAAACTGATCTGGCAATATGCATCTTGCCCTATACCGTTTGTATCGTACCCGGAAGTGTATTTCCACAACATCTCAAAATCATCATTGAGCCGGCAGACGTAGGAATTATATTGCAGTTCTGAATCTTCGCCTATACCAAAATATCCCCCGAACGGAGAATAATATAAGGTAAGCATGGAACTATCGTTAAAGATCTCGTCTATAAGCGAGCCGGAAGTATCGATCGCACGATAAAAAAATTTTTCCGGGGCACAATCCTGAAATAGCGAGGAAAACACGATCTGTGTTGCCGAATTGATATAAAAACTTCCGTTCCATGTTTGCGGATCAATCCCATACACGGTATCCCATAAAATTGTTCCGGCACTGTTCACTTTCATGAAACGCATTTCATGTGTGGGCGGATCAAAATTATCATAGGAAATAATTATATCCCCGTTACCGAATTCAATGATATTATGCATCCACTGATCATCCGGTTTTGAAATGTTTATCAGTGAAATGCTGTCTCCTGTTGCAGGATCGATCTTTAAAAGAGCGAGATCGCCGTCCGGGTCAACAAAAAAAGACGTGCACGGTTGAATGATATTCCCGTCAGGTGATACGGCATGCTGATTTCCCCACTCTGCATAAATATCTTTTCCCGGTTTTGAAAAGGAACGTTTCCAGATCACGTCGCCGTTAAAATCAATTTTGATCACATGCACGCCGGTTGTCCATAAGGAATCCTGCACTCCGCCCGTGGAAAAGATCACATAACCATCCTCCACCTCCACAATATTTTCACCTATCTCCCATAAAGAATCAAAATCATATGTTTTACTGAAACGCGTTTGTGAGAAACCCGTCAGCGTAAAACATAGAATAATACCGGTGAGAAAAATATTTTTCATGATAAACGAAACATGCATTTTTATCGCTGTATATAATTCACTTTATATCATAAATATTTCACCCAGATGAATTTCGGGCGATAAATACGTGCATCATTAAACAGATCGAAAAAATTCAGGCTGTTTTCATTGTATGACATCAGCACCGAACCATCGGGTGCAAGAAATTGCGGATGTACCCATGCATTATAGGTAATGATATCGCCGCCGGTTTCAGGAGTAACATAAACTGTCTGTCTTTTTTTCCACGGGCCTTTGGGTGAGGTGGATTCCCATGAATAAATTGTCGGCCCTAAAAATCCTTCCTGCGTTACCATCCGGTAAACGGTTCCCTGCTTGAACACTGCGAATTGCGCAGATACATCCACGGGCAACCCACTTTGTTTCGTGAGTCTACCGACATTACTTGCGGGTTCGATGGTGACCCATGTGGTTCCGTTCCAGAATTCCTTTGTGCCGCGGATATTTCCTGCAGGCACACGGGCAACATGCATGTATTTTGTGAATGCGGTTTGCTCTGCTCCGTAGACATAGATATAATCGCCATCCTCCAGCAAATCGGCGCCCCATAAAATTGCATTATCATTAAACGAAGTTGAACGACTCACTTCTGTAATAGACGGAAGGCTGAATGTAACAAGGTCGGTGCGCTGATACGCAAAATCAAACATGCCCGCTCCGGTTTTCAGAAAATACATCATGTGCACATACAA
>CAYTFT010000137.1:4801-6926 GCA_964437155.1 uncultured Chitinophagales bacterium
CATCGGGTAAATAAACAGAGTAGGTAGCATCTCCGCCCGTCCACCCGTTTCCATATCGGTTGAATAATGTGTTGAATGTCTTTGCGGGTTTTACAGAAACACCGGCGAGGTCATATTGGGGCTCGTCCGGATCCGCCACTACAACAGAAGGAATTTCCTGGCGGCAGGAGGAAAACAGTATTCCCAAAATAAAAATAATAGAGGTGAAGACGGAAAATATTTTTTCTCGCATATATTTAAATTGATCATTAAAATTACAACAACAGCACCGATAAATCCATCAAAGGGAGTTTTTATTATATGTATACAAATGCTACATCAAAATATATCCTCCACGACTTCAAACTGAAAGCGGGTGAGACCGGAGAGGACACAATTATCTGGAGTGATACCGACTGTAAAGTAAAAGAGGAATCAGATTGCGGCAATTGCGGATGGTCACTTCTCCTTGACGAGGTGAGCGTAAAATAAATTACCGAAACAATTCAATTAATAAATCAGGATGCTATAAACAGTATCCTGATTTTTTTTCTCCATCCTTACGCGTGCTCTTCATTTCTGTTTTTCCAGGCGTGCACTCCCCACATGATCATTACAAATGACTGTAAAATCCAGGAAATAGTACTGATCCCGTCAATTACCGTAAATTCCTTATATCCTGAAAAATATAGGGCCTGTGTTATCAGATAAGGAATCACAGAAATTACTGCGGTAAGATTGAGCCATCTCTGATAATGACTATACATGGACACCATCAGGATACCGGGTATTGCGAGCAGATTGGCCCCGAAATACATCTGAAAGGAAATATCCACGCTTTCGATATTTGACCGGCCGGCAATAATTTCAAAATTGGTTACCATGATAAGTCCGAATGCGATCGAAAGAATTGTGAACCCTGCTGCCGGCAATACCTCCTTTTCATCGGCAAGTTTAATTCCCATCAGCACCATCGAACAAATTGCAAACGCCTGGCCCACTTCCTGCAACAGGAGCAAATTCACCGGGTATACCGGCGGATGTGTTGAATAATCGATCGGAAATAAAACGATACCGAGAAGAGCAAAAAATATCTGAGAAATAAATCCAAGCAGGATGATCAAAGCGATCCTCGACCGCACACGTGTATCATTTTTGTGTAACCGGAGCATGTGTTTTCAGAATTTGTTATACAAATATAAAATTCCGCAATAAAAAATGCATAACCGGCTCACCTATTTGATAGAGCATTATCACGGTTTCCTCTGCAGCGTGAAAAAAACGCTACAATAAATTGTATACCGTAGCTTTGCAGCACTGATTTAATTCAATCATATGAAGGCAGTTAGAATCTGGTTATGGACGGGCGTTCTCATGGTGCTCATTCAGGTAATGCTGGGCGGGATCACACGGCTTACCGAATCGGGATTGTCCATCACCGAATGGGATGTGGTAATGGGTAGTTTGCCGCCGATGAATGCGGATCAATGGAACACTGAATTTCAACATTATCAGTCCTCAGCGCAATTTGCAAAAGTGAATACAGATTTCACCGTTGAACAATTCAAACATATATACTGGTGGGAATTTATTCACCGCCTCTGGGCACGGCTTATTGGTTTCGTTTTTTTATTTCCCTTCCTGTATTTCCTTTTCAAAAAAATGATCCCGCAGGGATGGACAAAAAAACTGCTGGTTGTTTTCGTGCTGGGCGGTTTGCAGGGATTTGTCGGTTGGGTGATGGTGGCAAGCGGACTCGATGGCGACCCCTGGGTGGACCCTTCAAAACTCACGATACATCTTATGCTTGCGCTCATTGTATTTATGTATCTGATCTGGCTCGCATTGTCGTTGCGCAAAAAAGAACTCATTGCCGAACATCCCACTGCACATGCTTCCATAAAATGGATACTTGCTTTGATATGCATGCAGATCAGTTTTGGCGGATTGATGGCCGGCACGGATGCAGGCAGGTTATTCAATACCTGGCCGCTGATGAACGGAAGATTTATTCCGCAGGGCGCATTTTCCGGTTTAAGCGATGCACAAAAACTGACGCAGCTTACAACGGAGATTAATTTCATTCACCGCACATTCGCAATAATAGTTGCCCTTGCAATTTTTATTTTCTGGAACATGAACAGGA
>CAYTFT010000138.1:0-6914 GCA_964437155.1 uncultured Chitinophagales bacterium
CCAGAATGGTGTCGTGAATATGCTGATTGATGATGCGAATGATGATAATATGTTTCCGCAACAGGCAGGTTTAAGAGCAGAGCTTATGTTTTAATCTGATCAGAAAAATGCCCGACCGCATACATTTCAGCCCAGACAATCAGTATCAAAAGATGCCCGTTTCAATTACAGGTTTCAAGATCGGCATACGCCTGTAATGTCCAGTTCGTAGAATAATAATAATTATCGGTATAACCACCCGGCGCATAAATATATCCACGGGTAATATCTGTATATCCGAAATCGGCATAAGGTGAACAACCCAGATTTTCCTGAGCCGAGGTCCATGTTTCAATAGTCACCGGTTCATCAAACATACTCGGGTCCATTACATATTTTTTTATCAGATAATGTTTGGGACCAACTTCCACCTTTACGGATACAAGCGGAGCCACGTGATACCACCAGAATACACAACAATCACCTGCATCTACAGCGAGATATCCTGTCGGGCCTTCGTAACTAAATACTTTTTCACAGGAATATCCAAAGGTATTTTCCATGATCTGCCGCATTTTATGTGCCCTGGCGTAACAGCCATCCACAACATATTGAAACGGAATACAATAATCAATGGTAGCAGTACCCGTTGCACATCCCTGTGCTTTGCAATAGGCAAAAATTGAATCCAGTGTTTCCATATTCGGAACTACTGATTTAACAGCAATGAAATCGGGTGCCACTTTTTTTGCATTTGCTGCCTGCAATTTTTCATCATCTGAAGCCGGCGTAACATTTACTATCGCTGCAAACGGAGCAAGTTCATTTCCAACGTAAATTCTTAACGGGGTCTGAGATATCTGGTTTTCATCCAGCATTTTTTTCACCGCATTATAGGAAGCATTGTCCTTTGATAATTCAAAAATGCGCGGTGATTCATAGAATCTCACTTCGATCGCATCCTTATCTGCTGATTCCCGGTAATAAGCGGGAGTCATCAGCCGGTATCCCGATGTTTGCTGTACAGCAGTTACACCCAGTTCATCAGGCGAAGTTTTTTGACATGCCGATAAAAAAAGGACAATTGTTGCAAGGAGAATGGAAAGGCGTGAATATTTCATTTTTCTGGTTTGGATGGTAAATATAATCAATTGTGTGATAACAACAGGGTTGAAACAGGGTTACCGGGAACAGATCAAATCTGCATTCTCCTTCATGTTATTGAGCAGCGGGGTGTATTATAATTTCAGAATTTTACAGGAACCCGAATTACTACCCGTTTCAATATGTAAAAAATAGATCCCCGGCTCAAGTGCCGAAAGGTCGAATGACCTTGTAAACAACATGCCGGAATATTTTTCATTTCCCGAAAAAACCATTTGCCCAGTTGCACCATACATCCGGTAATTTATTATTCCGGGTTGATCCGGTTTTGCAGAAACAGTGATATTGTCTGAACATGGATTCGGGGCGATCCGGATAGTGAATGTATTTTCAATCTGTTCTGCATCAACAAATGCATCGCCATTGAATCGTGCAAGAGCAATATCGTTATATCCATCGGGGCGGGCAGCATAACCGGCGAGCACGATCTTATTATCTGCCTGCATTGTCAAAGCCTTTGCTACACTTCCGGTTTCAATTTCTACAGTCGCCATTCCGCCGGTACCAAACAAAATATCAGGACTTCCATCAGCTTCCAGGCGATACAAAACAAATTGATTGAATGCCCCGCCTGTCACTAGGATCTTTCCGTCGTACTGTAAATAAATATCATTGCATAAATCATACGATAAGGGCGAGGAAAAAACCAGCAATCCATCGGTTCCAAAAGCACTGTCAATAGTCCCGTTGCTGTTATAGCGCACGAGCATATCATCAAAATCACCGGTAAAGGAAGTGTTTCCTCCCACAAGAATTTTCCCATCCGCTAATAATAATCCGCATGTTGCTATATCCTGCGTATGATCTCCGAGATCAGTCTCTGTAAATCCTTCGCTTCCAAAAGAGCTGTCAATCGAGCCATCGGTATTCAATCTGAACAATACGATATTATTCATAAAAGTTGAATCGACACATTGACCAATCATAACAAGTTTGCCATCTTCCTGTACGAGAATGTCTTTTACATAACAATCGCCCGGACCTAATGAAGCAGTTACGATCCCGCCGGTCCCGAAAGATGTATCCAATGCACCGGAGGAAGTATAACGTGCTACAGTAAAATCCAGAAATACAACATAGGAACTTCCGGCCGCAATAATTTTTCCATCCTCCTGCAATGCGGCAGCAAAACAATATTCATCCCAAATTGCCCATGAGGAAGTAACCTTTCCGCCGATTCCGAAATCCTCGTCCGGGGAACCATCCGGATGCATTCTTATCATGGCGAAATCAAATCCCGGCGTACCAAAATCATAATTATAATAGACACCCGCGGTGATAATTTTACCATCCTCCTGCACCAGCAATTTGGCAGCCTGATCGGTATTTACTCCAAATGAAGTTGCAACTATACCCTCCTCTCCGAAAGTACTATCGATCATTCCGTTTTCCAGGAAACGCATGGTAATAAAATCCATTTCCGGTGAAACACCGGCAGTTCCGGCAATCAGGATTTTTCCATCAGGCAGCACCTGTACATCAACCGCATTTGCAGTTTCATTTACCTCAGCAGTCACAATGCCGCCCGTTCCAAAGGTGAGGTCAGGTGTTCCGGGTTGTGCCCATACACCGGAAGAAAGCAATAGTAAAATAATAAAAACCGAAACTGTAAAAAGGTCAATTACGCGATGGGAAAGGATTAAGTTATGTATATATTTTTTCATGATCTTCATTTTTGCTGCGTTTGATAATTGCCCCAAAAGTCTGACGGGTAATCAGCACGCTGATGGGGTTGAAAGTATTACGGGTAAGTTATACTGATCCTGCACCGGAAAGTATGACTTACATCATTTACAGCTGATTTCAATGTTTTCGTTGTATCTCCCGGGCAACTGCGTTCATAAGCGGGTGGGCCATATGTTATTTTGATTACCTTTAAACCCTTAAAATTGAAACTGCGATGAAGTACCTTCCAATAGACAGCAACCTGTTCATCCACAACAGAAAGAATTATATAAAACACATGAAACCCAACAGCATTGCGGTGTTTAACAGCAATGACGAAATGCCTTTTAATGCCGACCAGTTTCATCCTTTTAAACAAAACAGTGATATTTTTTATCTGAGTGGAATAGATCAGGAGGAAACGATTCTGTTATTATATCCCGATTGCCCGAATCCAAAATACCGGGAGGCATTATTTCTGAAAAAGACAAGTGAATATATTGCTGTATGGGAAGGACATAAATATACCGAGGCGGAAGCTACGGCCGCCAGCGGAATAACTACCATTCACTGGAAGGAAGAATTTCAGGCAATATTCAATATGCTGATGAACCATACGGATACGATCTATCTGAATACCAATGAGAATGACCGCGCCGTTATTCATGTTGCCTCCAGAGATGCACGGTTTATTGAGGATATTAAATTACGCTTCCCATTGCATCATCTGGAACGCAGTGCTCCCATTATGGGAAAATTGCGGATGATAAAAAGCGAATGGGAAAAACAGCTGATGCAAACGGCATGCGATATCACAACAAAGGCATTTAAAAGAGTAATGCAATTTATTAAACCGGGTGTAATGGAGTTTGAGATTGAGGCGGAAATACAGCATGAATTTTTACGCAACAGGGCAACCCGTCCTGCTTATGGAAGTATAATTGCCAGTGGTGCAAACGCCTGTGTTTTGCATTATGTCGATAATAATCTTGTATGTAACGACGGTGACCTTATTCTTATGGATTTTGGTGCAGAGTATGCAAATTATTGCGCCGATCTTACCCGCACCATTCCCGTCAACGGCAGATTTACCGAACGGCAGAAAGATGTATATAATGCCGTGTTGCGTGTGCAGAGAAAAGCAATTGAAATGATGCATGTAGGTATGATATTAAAAGAATTTAACAGCGAGGTCGGTAAAGTGATGGAAGGTGAATTAAAAGGTCTCGGGCTCATCAGTGATACGGATATTAAAAATCAGGACCCTGAAAATCCTGCGTATAAAAAATATTTTATGCATGGAACGGGCCATCATTTAGGGCTCGATGTGCATGATATCGGTGACCATTATATGCCGCTTCCGTCGGGGGCCGTTCTCACGTGCGAACCGGGCATTTATATCCGCGAAGAAGGCATCGGCATCCGCATTGAAAATGATATTATGATCACCGACAGCGGAAAATATGATTTTATGAAAGAATGTCCCGCAGAAGTAGAAGAAATAGAGGAAATTATGCACGCTTATCAGCTGGTGCATTGATCATTTTTCAGCGGGGCATAGAATTAACTGACGCAATCACATGGTAAAAAATTTTCCGAATTTTCTTACGCTGCTCAATTTATTTCTTGGATGTATGGCTATTGTATATTTATACAATGATCATATGGTAATTATGAGTGGTGAACGGAATATGTTCATTGATATGGGGCAGATTCAATTTTCCTGTTATTGCGTTTTGCTTGCAGCATTAATTGATTTCATGGACGGCTTTGTTGCCCGCCTGTTGAAAGCTGAAAGTAAGTTAGGCAAGCAACTGGATTCACTGGCTGATATTGTAACATTCGGCGTGGTGCCCGGACTTATTTTATATGAATTACTTGCACGTTCCTATTATGCGAATTACAATGCATTTGATTATCCGGTTTTATTTTATACCATCGGGTTTTCGGTAACGCTTTGCGGTGCATTCCGATTGGCAAAATTCAATGTCGATGAACGACAGTCAGAAACCTTCAGAGGATTGCCGATACCTTCCATGGCGGTTGTTGTAGTGGCATTGCCGCTAATGCTTCTGCACAACGAACTGAATATCGCTTCACTTCTTAGCAGTAACTGGTTTTTGATTGGACTGGCTGTTGTGCTGAGTTACCTGATGGTAAGTGATATCCGGATGATGAGCCTGAAGATCAAATCTTTGAAATTCGAGGAAAACGAATGGTTATTCGGACTGATTTTAATTTCCGTTGCAGTGATCTTTTTAGGTATCTTTGTGTTCAATATTTTATTCGGGATCATACCCATGATAATTTTTATTTATATTCTCCTGTCCATAACAAAAAATATAAAAGAAAATGGCATTTAAAGCTGAAATCGATATCATGCCGCTGAAGGAATTACTCGATCCGAAAGGGAAGGCAGTTGCCGGAAGCATGAAGAATCTCGACCTGCATTCAATTAAGGATGTACGGATAGGCAAACATATTCAACTGCATATTGAAGCCGACAATGAGACAAATGCAAGTAAGATAGCAGATGAAGCATGTAAAAAATTACTCGCCAATCCGATCATGGAGAGTTACGTTTTTACAATTCACAAAGCCTGATCAATTCTGTATCTTCCGGAGAAAATCTCCGGGATCCATTATCCGGTGATCGAACAGCGTTCTGTTTCTCATCTCCCGTTCCCGGCGCTAATCGTTACCTTAGAGGCATCAATCAATATCTGCATTGTCAAAACTGTATATCATACCCACGCCTGTCGGCAATCTTGAAGATATAACACTGCGTGCGATCCGCATACTCAAAGAAGCAGATTTGATCCTTGCAGAAGACACCCGAACTTCTTCCATTTTACTAAAACATTATTCAATTTCTACACATGCAGTTTCCTGTCATAAATTCAATGAGCATGAAATTGTTGCACGTATTGTTACGGAAATCGAATCCGGTAAAAATGTTGCATTGATTTCAGATGCAGGTACTCCCGGTATTTCGGATCCGGGTTTTTTAATGGTGCGTTCCTGTATTGAAAAAAATATTGCTGTAGAAACTCTTCCGGGACCGACGGCCTTTGTGCCTGCGCTGGTAAATTCCGGTCTTCCGATGCATGAATTTACTTTCATCGGATTTTTACCTCAAAAAAAAGGCAGGGAAACGAAATTAAAATCTTTGGTACACGAAAATAAAACCCTGGTTTTTTATGAATCTCCCTACCGTGTAATAAAAACGCTGGAGCAATTGCTACAGGTGCTGGGCGACAGAAAGGCAAGTGTAAGCAGAGAAATTTCCAAAAAATTTGAAGAAACTGTCCGTGGGAATTTATCTGCACTCGTCGCACATTTTAAACAAAAATTACCCAAAGGAGAATTTGTTATTGTTGTTGCCGGGGAATAACAAGCAGTTGATATGCCTCCCTTACCCGTTTACACTGCTTCACGCGATTCCGTTAATTTTATCCGGCATCACCATTTCAAACATTCCAGTACTTTTTTCTTTTTATCCTGTATCAGCCAGAAGGGTGAAACCTTAATTCCGGCATACAGATCAATGGAAGAATAATCCTTCTGGTTGAAAAACGTCAGTACATTATCCGATCCCACTGTGAGAAACCACAAACGTGCGGCGAGACCGAATCTGAATTCGCGATCTTCATATAATTCCATGGGTAAAGCCACACCGATTATACGTGTTTCGTATCGCGGTGTTATGGAGATGGTATTTGCCCTTGCAATCAGATTAGTGCCAAATCGCGGTATCCGTCTGACGACAATTGCCTGTGCAAAAAAATGGTCTGAAAATGCATGATCTGCAGAAAGTGTGATAGCTGCCGGTAAATACATGTTAAAGAGCGATCCGTCCTGTGAGGCATCATAATTATCATATAAAACCTTGGAACCTGTGCGTTTAAATTCATCGATATCATCGATAGAATCCAATACGGCATTTGCAACTGCAAACGATGCATCTTCTTCCAGATGGTAGCTGCCGGAATTTTTCTTGAATTTTATTGCACCGAAATCAACAAGGGAAGCGCCAAATTTCCAGGTGTACCGCTGATTTTTCGAATATTTGAATTTTGTTCTTTCATGCAATATATAATACATCC
>CAYTFT010000139.1:0-6900 GCA_964437155.1 uncultured Chitinophagales bacterium
TTGCGCTCATGGTTGCACCATCGGTATAACTGCAAATTTCTTTTACGAGACTGCGTATCGATCTTTTTTCATATCCCTTTTCGCGCTGCTGAATAAAATAGGCATTCTCGGCAATGCGCGTCATATCCAGAATGATCTTTATACCGAGCTTTTGTGTGTATGCCCTGAGTTCTTTCAGGTTTTTCATTGAGATCGGCTGACCGCCCGCCATGTTAACAGTGACGGCGATACATACATAGGGAATCTTTTCTGCACCGTGTTTTTTTACGAGTGCTTTTAATTTGTTGAGGTCCACATCTCCTTTGAAGGGATGGAGGTTTGCGGCATCATGCGCTTCGTCAATGATGATATCATGAAAAATTCCGCCGGCGAGTTCCTGGTGGAGGCGTGTGGTGGTGAAATACATATTGCCGGGAATGATATCTCCCTTTTTTATCATCACTTTGGATAAAATATTTTCTGCACCACGCCCCTGATGTGTGGGTATGAGATATTTATATCCGTATACTTCCTTCACTTTTTCTTCGAGATGATAAAAGTTTGCGCTTCCGGCATATGCTTCGTCTCCCAGCATCATCCCCGACCATTGTCTGTCACTCATCGCTGAGGTACCACTGTCGGTAAGCAGGTCAATATATACGTCTTCCGATTTCAGTAAAAAGGTATTAAAACCGGCAGCAGCGATCGCTTTTTTACGCTGGGCAGGCGTTGTCATCTTCAGCAACTCCACCATTTTGATCTTATAGGGTTCGGCCCATGAATGTTTGATCGGATTCTTTTTCATAATTACGTTGTTGAATTAAAAAGACATATTTTGAAAAGCGAATTTACGCTGCAAAATCTGCGACAAAATTACGCCACAGACGATAAAATAAAGATTCAAATTAATAACATTTAAGCAACATTTCACTCGGTTTACATATCACATTTATCAAAAAAATAAACCATCCCGCTTTCACGATGATGGTTTATTCTTCAAACTAAAACGACATGTATTAAATGCACTATATGCTGATGCAGTTATTGCGGCACCAAAAAAGATTATACAACTTCCAGAACCACTTCCTCTTCCATATTTTTTTCTGCTTCCTTCACTTCAATTGCATCCTCTTCCGGCATTAAAATATCCATATCCTTAATGTCGCCCGCCTTCACCTTGAGTGAATTAATTCTCGAAGCGATAAAATAGGTCAGCGGAGCAACGCCCACACAGAAAAACACAGTTGCGCCAATGCCTCTCAGCCATGTGAGGGAATGGAAAATACCACTGTCGATAAATTCATGTGAACGTCCGAACCATAAGCCCTGTTCCACCACTGCTTTGAACTGGATGGAGCCGGCAGGGAAAAGATCGAGCACTACCATCAGCATCAAACCCACATTTATCCCCCAGAAAGAAACATGCACGAGCTTCTCATTCCATCTTTTATTTTTAATGGTAAGGCGTGATGCGAACAACAAAGCAGCAAGCGAAATATTTCCATATACGCCCATCAAGGCAGCATGTGCATGGTTAACGGTGAGATAGGTTCCGTGTTCAAAATAATTCATGATCGGAAGATTTACAATAATGCCCATAACACCTGCTCCAAAGAAATTCCAGAAATTCACGGCAACAAGAAATTTAAATACCGCCGGGAATCCGAAATTTTTAGAAATCTGATCATGTCCCACATCACCGACAGCGAATTTGGGCATATTTTTAAATCGCCATGCTTCCACTGTAAGGAGAATCAGCGGGACAAATTGCAGCGTGGAAAATACACTGCCCAGCGCCATAGTGGCAACCGGTTTTGCATTCCAGTAAAAATTATGGGAAATACCAAGCAAGCCTGTTCCGAGAAAGAGAATAGTTGCAAAATACACCACCCTGATTGCTGCCTGCCGGCTGACGAGTCCCATGAGTACCATGAGATAACTCACGATCACTGTAATAAATACTTCGAAGAATGCTTCCACCCACATGTGAATTACCATCCATCTCCAGAAATCGGCGATCACGAAGTTTGTTTTAGGAGTAGCAATAAATCCGGAAAGGAAAAGCAACGGGATACCAATTACGGAATACATGATCCAGTTCGGAAGGTTCCAGGGTTGTTTTTTAATAAAGGCAGGTTTAATGCCACGATATACAATGGTTGCCCATAAGGCGAAAATTCCCATGAGTAAGATCTGATATACTTTTCCGAAATCAACAAATTCCCATCCCTGATGGCCGAGCCAGTAATTTAATTTGCCCAGAAGGCCCAGCGGCCCGAGTGCGATACCGGTGAGTGAGCCGCCTGCGAGCACCAGCAACGCAACCCATAAAATATTTATCATGCGTAATTGTCCGGGCACTTCTTTTTTAGCGAGGATCGGTAAAATAAAAATGGAAGATGCGATCCAGCAAATGGAGATCCAATAGAGTGATAACATGATATGGAAACTGCGCGGTATCGTAACCGGCATTGTATTCTGAATATTCAATCCGAATACATGTAACCAGTTAATGAAATCGTTGATCGTAACCATGCCGCATATCACCTGTAAAAAGAATAGCAGGATGGCGATAAAGAAAAATTTGAAGGATGCACGCTGCGTGGGTGTCGGTGTAAATCCCGCTACTCTTTCCACAGTAAAAAGGTCACGCTTTGATGGTTTGAAAAATTTATTGGGCAACTGATTATATTGTCCGATAAAATATAATACCACACCACAGGCGAGAACAAATGCGAGTAAGCCGAGAACACTCCATAATATAACGGGTGAAGTAGGTGTATTTCCTGCCGACGGATCGTAAGGCCAGTTATGCGTGTAACTGTAACTTTCTCCGGGCCTTTCCACCACGCATACCCATGCACCCCAGAAAAAGAATGCACTAAGGTCCTGCACTTCCTGCCGATCGGAAATATAATTGTCTGGCGGGAATACATCTTTCACATTATGATCGATATACATATCGGAATAATATTTTTTCAACCCTTCAAACGCATACGCCTGGGCAGGTGTTAATTCCACTAATTGATCCGATTCGTTGAATTTATTTTCTTTTAATTCCGCTTTTACCTTTTCAGCAATTTCTTTTTTGCCATATTCATCCGGAGCGGTTCCTGTCATTGCCTTTTGTTGATCAGTATAATATGCATTCATCAATAAGGTGATCTGATGCAATGATTCTGCGGTAAAGTCGGGGCCGCGCTGTGCACCGTCGCCCATAAAGCTGCCGTATTCCATCAGCGCTTTGCCATGAAAGACTTCCTGACCGCGAATGATCGTATTCTGATCGATCAAAACACTTCCCTGCTGGTCCTTGAACCCGCCCATCGGCGGCGCCTGGCGATACGTTTGAAAACCGATCATGCCCACACCAAGTACGCTGATGATCAGAATAAAAATAAGAGGCCCCTTCCAGTTCTTCGTGTTCATAAAATAACCGATGTTCCGGGTAGGCATTTCTTCGTGTTGTTTGTTGTTTTCCATAGTTAGTGGTTTAGTAAATAGAGATCATACAATTAGAGTGCATAAATCAGTAATAAAATGATATTGATAACACGAATGAAGAAACATCAGTAGTGAAAAATGATGACCTGCATCAAAAATTACCGGGTGACATGGAAGCAGATGGCATTTTCTGCATAATATTTTATTATCCCGTATGACATGCACACAAACATATTTTATGATAAATATTTTCTGTTAAATAAACGTAAATCATTTACAAAGTATTTACAGAATTGCAAATATTTTGCATGCAACGAAGGGGCGCACTGCTCTGTCGCTTCCTCAAAATACATAGCAGATAATTCCGGATCACGAAAGTTATAACAACTGCAATTTCTATTAACACCGGATGGAGAATACAAATGGGACGCATATTGCTATAAGCGCGTAAATAAAGGCACAGAGCGGATTAGCAGCCTCCAGGGCTATTGCCATATTGCTAACATAAATTTTCGATTAAAATGATAGAATATACGTATTTGAGATGCGATCCGGCTTACCCGGGAGCACAAATAAAAGTATCTTTTTACTTATATCATTTTGTATTCCAATCTCTAAATCACTTCGGATTATTGACGCAAGTCATACATAAAATCGGCCGGCAGGTCATACAAATGCAAAATTCCCAGTATGAACTTTAAAAAATAAATTACTTGCCAATTGTAAAAGAATATTAAATAAAGGATTATGCAATCAAAAGCCAAAAAATTTCTCCTCATTGCAGGTGTCGTATTAGCGATTGGAGCCGCCTGCGCATTTACATTTAAAAACAAGATCGAATCTTACATCTACGCAAAAAAGGTTCCGCGCTCCAATGTGGAAATACCGCCACTCCCCTGGCCGGAAGGAGCCACCGGTAATGCGGCAATGATCAGTTATCTGAATGATGTATATAATAAGATAAACGACCCGCGCTGCCGTTTCATGAATTGCGCAACAGCCGACGATCTGCTCTCCAAATCGCTTCCCGAAGCATTTGATGAGCGATTTGAATATTATTTCAGCCTTTGTTTTCAGTTGATCAATTGCGGACGAGAGGAGGAAGCAATTCAGTGGATGGAAAAATTCGAAGCATCGGATGATTATAACAAACTGGATAAAAAGATGTTGTGGAAATGGCATTCGGCAACTGCGATAGGATATTTCCGCTATGCGATGGTAAATAATTGTCTGAAAGATCCGATGGAAGCATCCTGTATCTGGCCAATAGTGAAAGAAGGACAATTCATGCATTTTGAATACGTGGATAAATCCATTGATGCATTTCAAAAATGCCTGGAATTAAATCCCAATGATTTATCCTCCCGCTGGTTACTCAATCTCGTTTATATGCAACTGGGGGAATATCCGGATAAGGTACCGGCAAAATGGCTGATCAAACCGGAACAACTCGAATCACCATATACAGTTTCTCCTTTCAGAAATATTGCGATCGGTACCAGAATGGCTTATGGCAATATGTGTGGCGGTGTCATCATGGATGATTTCAATAACGACGGGCGTATTGATATTTTCACCTGCGGATGGGGTTTGTATGAAGAATGTTATTATCTCCTCAACAAAGGCGACGGTACATTTAAAGACATTTCTGCAAAAGCCGGTTTGAATGGATACCAGGGCGGTCTCACGATCCAGCAAACAGATTATAATAACGACGGATTTCTCGACGTATGGATCTTACGCGGTGCATGGCACAGTGATTTCGGCATCGTTCCAAATTCATTACTGAAAAATAACGGTGATAATACATTTACCGACGTTACAAGAGAAGTTGGACTATTCAGTTGCCATCCCACGCAGGCTTCTGTATGGAGTGATTTAAATAATGACGGATGGCTGGATCTGTATATCGGGAATGAAGCATCCCGCAAAGGAGATAAAAAGAATGATTCGGAATTATATATGAACGATCACGGAAAATTCATCAATGTTTCTGTTGAATCGAAAATGAATATTAATAGTTTTATTAAAGGAGTGAACGCTGCAGATATTGACAATGACGGGGACCCGGATATTTATGTATCGGCGAACGGATTTGATAATATGCTTTTCAGAAATGATACACCAAAGGGCAGTATGCATCCGAAATTCACCGATATTTCAAAAGCTGCCGGTATTTCCGGACCTAAAAAAAGTTTTCCCTGCTGGTTTTTTGATTTCAACAATGACGGCTGGCTCGACATTATGAATTTCCCGTACAGCGCCGAGGCATCCGACAATGATATTCCGGCAGAATATCTCGGTCTTCCTACTAAAAGTGATAAGGCTGCATTATATCTGAATAATAAGAACGGAACATTTACCGACATTGCACTAAAGACCGGTCTCAACGGAACATTTCTCGTAATGGGAAGCAGTTACGGTGATTTTGACATGGACGGATGGATCGATTTTTATCTCGGCACCGGTAAACCTTCGCTGCGCAGTTTAATTCCGAACCGCATGTATAAAAATATCAACGGTGAATCCTTTGCAGAGGTAACCACATCTGCAAGAGTGGGCAGTTTGCAGAAAGGGCACCAGGTTTCCTTTGCAGATCTGAATTTAGACGGGTATCCTGAAATTTATGCGCAAATGGGCGGCGCCTATGTTGCCGACGGGTTTCCTGATTGTTTATTTCAGAACCCTGCAGATTTTGGAAATAACTGGATCAGTATTGATATAGTGGGTGCAACAAGTAATAAAGCTGCAATTGGCACACGCGTAAAACTTACCGTTGAGGAGAATGGGAAAGAACGTAATATTTATGACTGGGTGAGCAGTGGTTCGAGTTTCGGCGCCAACAGTTTACGGGAAGAAATGGGCGTGGGAAAAGCGATGAGTATCAAAGAAATAGAAATTTTCTGGCCTGCCACCGGCAAAAAACAAATATTCAAAAACGTAGCCGTCAATCAGCATATTAAAGTAACGGAAGGAAACGATCAGATCACCGTGTTGGATCTTCCCGCATTTCAATTCAATGTGCCGGAAGAAATGATGATGGATATGATGATGATGGAGCATACAATGCCAATGGAAGGAGAAATGATGATGGAGCATGAGATGGGTTCCGACACGATGATGCAAATGCATCACGGAATGTAATCAACTGATCATAGCCGGCTGCAACGGCAGAAATTTGCGGGCGTTGATTTTATTTTTCATTTTTATGGGGAATATGTTCAGTGTCTCAAAGAAATCTGCCCTTGTGGCTGCTCTGCTGCTGGGATTTACCGTATATACCATTATTTTTTTCACAGAATCGTGCGCGCGCGCAGGCAAAGAATCTGCATATTCCCCGACCGGAGAAAATAGCTATGTCGGACCTGAAACTTGCAAAGGTTGTCATGCTGCAGAATACGAAAAATGGCTCGCTTCCGATCATTTTAAAGCAATGCAGCCCGCGAATGATTCAACCGTAGCGGGTGATTTTAATAA
>CAYTFT010000140.1:0-6880 GCA_964437155.1 uncultured Chitinophagales bacterium
GACAGAAGTCGATATTTTTATTCCCTGTTTTATTGATCAGCTCTTTCCTGAAACTGGTTTCAATATGGTGAAGGTTCTGGAAAAAGCAGGGTGCCGCGTACATTACAATCCGAACCAGACCTGCTGCGGACAACCGGCGTTTAATGCGGGTTACTGGAAGGAAACAGAGGATGTGGGAAAGAAATTCATCGCCGACTTTGCAAATTCAGACCGCTACGTAGTTGGTCCGTCAGGCTCCTGTGTCGGATTTGTCAGAAATTTTTACAGCGAAATGTATGCAAATACGCCCGTGCATAATTATTATAAATCCTTGCGCAAAAATTTATTTGAGTTTACCGAATTCATGGTTGATGTACTCAGGGTGGAAGATCTGGGCGGCACGTTGAATGCAAAAATTACGTATCATGATGCATGTGGAGCATTGCGCGAATGTAAAATAAAGGAGGCGCCACGTAAGTTATTATCCAATATCAAAGGATTGGAAATTGTGGAGATGCAAAACGCAGAAACCTGTTGTGGTTTCGGCGGGACATTCGCAGTAAAATTTGAACCGATCTCTACCGGTATGGCCGATTCAAAAGTAAATGATGCCCTGGAAACCGGAGCTGAATATATTGTATCGACCGATTATTCCTGCCTCATGCACATGCAGGCATATATCGAAAAGCAAAATAAAAATATTAAGGTGATGCATATTGCCGATCTGCTTGCAAAAAGTCTTGGCTAAGCAGATATTGAATCCGGCAATGATATCGATTTTATTGTGCCGGCGCATATTGACCTCTGCAATTAAAAAATGGAATGCCTGATTTCGAAGAGATAAAAGAACAGATCAGCCGCTATAAGGATAACGGATTAAAATTATTTACCAGTTCATCGTTTCAAACCCATAGCACGGTTTTATTACACATTCTTTCCCGCATTGATAATACTATTCCTGTTTATTTTCTGAATACCGGATTTCATTTTCCTGAAACCATTGCATATAAAGACACCATTACAAAACACTTCGGATTAAATACCATCAGTCTCACTGCCTCTACGCCCAAAATTATGCAGGTGGATGAGAACGGCAGATTTTTATTTACGAGTGATCCCGATTATTGTTGTTATCTGAATAAGATCCAGCCACTGGAACCCGCACTGGATTTTTTCGATATCTGGATCAATGGTGTCCGCGCCGATCAGAATGCCAACCGCGCCACATTTCATACGGAAGAAAAAACCAGCAGAAAAGCAATGCGGTATCATCCCATGTTACACTGGACAGGGAAAGATATTTATGATTATATCCGCACCTACAATATCCCGAAACATCCGCTGGACGCGAAAGGCTATATGAGCATTGGATGCGAACCATGCACCCGGCGTATTGATGCAGAAACAATGCTGGATGAACGGCAGGCAAGATGGTACGGCATGTCAAAAACAGAATGCGGATTACACACTGAATTAATTAAAAAATGAAAATACTAATTACCGGTGGTGCCGGATATATCGGATTTGCATTAGCAGAAAAATTAGCCGCATCGGATGCTGTTGAAAAAATATTGCTGTATGATAACCTGAGCCGGCATAACGAAAGTATTTTTTTCGGAAATATTAAAGGGGCTGAAAAATTTTCCCTTATCCGTGCCGATATTCTCGATTCGCGAAAGCTTACGCAGGCATTAAAAGGAATTGATATCGTATTTCATCTTGCAGCAAAAGTGCTTACGCCCTTCGCCAATCAGGATCCGCATTTTTTTGAACAGATCAATCACTGGGGAACTGCAGAACTTGTTTATGCTGTCGAAAAAAATAATATTAAACAACTGATCTATCTCAGCAGTGCATCCGTTTACGACAGAATTACCGATGAGGCAACAGAAGAAACAATTCCAAATCCGAATACCTATTACGGAATTTCAAAATTGCGCGGTGAGGAACATGTTCAGCGGATCGCCGGAAACATTTCCACACAGATCATCCGCTGCGGAAATGTGTATGGCTACGGTCGCTCCATGCGGTTCGATGCTGTGATCAATAATTTTATGCTGCAGGCGAATTTTGAAAATAAAATTTCCATTCACGGCACCGGTGCGCAAACGCGCTCCTTTATTCATGTAAATACCGCTGCCGACGCACTTGCACAGATCCCTTTTGCACAGATACCATCGGGAACATATAATCTCACTTCACGCAATCTGGCTGTCAATGATATTGCAGAAGCAATTGTGGAACTTTATCCGGGCTGCAACAGGATTTTCATCAACCAGCATTTGCAACTCGGCAGTATTCGCGTAAGCAGGAATTCCCGTTTATGGGAGTATATTAAAATGCATGAAATACCGTTCATTGAGGAATTAAAAGAGTTTAAGGATAAATTTGCCTTCAGGGCTTCTTAATTCCTGTCCCGCATATGGAAACCATTCATCAGGTACTGAAAAAATACTGGGGGCATGATACATTCAGGCCTTTCCAGGAAGAAATAATTCAATCGGTACTGGAGGATAAGGATACGCTCGCATTATTACCCACCGGCGGTGGAAAATCTGTTTGCTTTCAGATCCCTGCACTCATGCGGGAGGGTATTTGTATCGTGATTTCACCCCTCATCGCACTCATGAAGGACCAGGTGGAGAATTTGAAGAAACGCTCCATCGAGGCAAGAGCGGTTTACAGCGGAATGTCAAAAAAAGAAGCGGATGTTACGCTCGATCATTGTGTTTTTGGAAAAGTGAAATTCCTGTATGTAAGTCCGGAAAGATTGTTATCCTATTTATTCAGGGAGCGTGTAAGAAAGATGAAGGTAAATTGCATTGCCGTAGATGAAGCACATTGTATTTCGCAATGGGGATATGATTTTCGTCCGCCTTATTTACAGATCGCAGAGATAAGAGCCTATTTCCCGAAAGTACCTGTTATTGCACTGACTGCAACAGCCACACCTTCTGTTTGTGATGATATTCAGGAGAAACTTGCATTCAGGGAAAAACGTATTTTCCGGTCGGGTTTCGTCAGAAAAAATTTAAGCTTCATTGTCCGCGAAACGGAAAATAAGGAAGTAAAGCTTACGGAGATTTTACAGAATGTAAAAGGGTCGGGAATTGTTTATATCCGCAATCGTAAAAAGACAAAAGAGATCTCCGAATTTCTGGGCAGGCAGAAAATATCAGCTGATTATTATCACGCCGGTCTGGACAACGATGTAAGAAATAACAAACAGGAAAAATGGATCCAGAACAGGACGCGGATCATTGCCTGCACGAATGCTTTCGGGATGGGCATTGACAAACCGGATGTGCGTGTTGTAGTGCATCTCGATATTCCGGAAAGTCTCGAAGCATATTATCAGGAAGCGGGCAGGGCAGGTCGGGATGGATTGAAGGCATTCGCCGGATTATTATATGATCAGCATGATTTTTTTTCGATGCGTGAAAATCTGCAGAAACAATTCCCGCCACCGGAATATGTGCGATCGGTTTATCATCAGTTAGGGAATCATGTGCAGATCGCATTCGGCGCCGGCATGGGTGAAAGTTTTGATTTTGACCTGCTGGAATTTTGCAGAAAATATCAGCTAAAGCCCGCCGAAACGCGAAATGCATTGCGGATCATTGAGCAGAATAATTATATCTATGTATCCGAATCCATGAATAAATTATCTACGATCTATATTCCCGTTGATCGTGAGACCGTTTACCGGTATCAGATAGAAAATAAAAATCTGGAACCGATCATAAAAATGATTTTACGCACTGCACCCGGCGTATTTGATGATGTTACACCGATACACGAAAGGGAACTGGCCTATCATTTATCCATATCTCCGGAAAAGCTGATGGAAAATCTGCGTTTTCTGCATAGCCATGGTATCATTCAGTATAACCCAATCAAAACAAAACCACAAATTACTTTTGTCCGGGAAAGAGTGAGTGCCGAAAATTTATTACTGGATATAAAGTTGATGGCGCAGTTAAAAGAGGCAGCAGAGCAAAGGTTGCAATCTGTTATGGGATATGTAGACAACAGAACGGAATGTCGTGTAAAAAATCTCGTCCGGTATTTTGGTGAGGAAACGGGTAATTGCGGCCATTGCGATATTTGTGTGGAGAAAAATAAACTCGGTTTATCGGAACGCGAATTTGATATTGCCTGTGCCTGGCTGGAAAAAACGCTCCATGTACAACCTGTTTCACCGGAGGATCTTGTGCAACTGAAACTGCCGGTCCGGAAAGAAAAACTGATCGAAACACTTGCATTCCTTACAGAAAATAAAGTCGTAATACATACTAAAGATAATTTGCTCACTTGGCAGGAAGAAAGAAAATAGTATGCACCGTTACCAATGACCTGACATACGATCAGCGTATGAACAGGATCTGCGATTCATTACAACAGAACGGTTATGATGTGTTGCTCGTGGGTTTCATGAAAAAACGCAGCGTAAAACTGGAACAGCGCAGTTTTAAGCAGGTGCGGTTCCGATTGTTGTTTACAAAGGGAAAATTGTTTTTCCTGGAATATAATTTCAGATTATTCTGGTTTCTTCTCTTCAGGAAATTTGATATGTATTGCGGCATCGATCTGGATACGCTTATACCGGTTTACCTCGTTGCAAAATGGAAACGAAAACCCTGTATTTATGATGCACATGAATATTATACAGAATTACCGGAGATCGTTGGACGACCTGCAATAAAATGGATATGGTCGCGGGTGGAAAAATGGTTATTACCCCGGATCCGCTATAATTATACGGTTGGGTTTTCCATCGCCGATGCGTTGCATAAAAAATATAAACAACCTTATTCTGTTATACGAAACGTTCCTGTACTGGAAGCAGAGGAAAATCAACAGGAGAGAAAGAATTTTATATTGTATCAGGGTGCGTTGAATACCGGCCGCGGACTCGAACAGCTCATGACTGCGATGGCAGATATTGATGCACAATTGTATATTGCCGGTGAAGGTGATCTTTCTGCTGAACTGCGCCGGTTTGCTGCAGCATTACCGCATGCTGCAAAGATCCGGTTTCTCGGATATGTGCGCCCCGCTGCATTGAAGACCTATACACGCGAAGCAAAAGTGGGTGTGAATTTCATTGAAAATAAAGGATTGAGCTATTATTATTCGCTGTCGAATAAGTTTTTCGATTATATCCACGCGGGATTGCCACAGGTTACAATGGCCTTCCCTGAATATGTACGGTTGAATGCCGAACATGAAGTGGCATTGCTGATTGAAACATTAGATCCGGCGCACATTTCAGCTGCCGTAAACAGATTGCTGCAGGATGACGCATTGTATAAAACATTGCAGATCCGGTGCAACAAAGCTAAACTGGAACTCAACTGGCAGGAAGAAGAAAAAAAATTAATAGAATTTTACAAGGCGATTGGATAATTTACATCTCCATATTATTTCTTTTGATGTGCCGTATCCGCCTGATTATGGCGGTGTGATCGATGTTTTTTATAAAATAAAAGCATTGCATGCGGAGGGTGTTAAAATTCATCTGCATTGTTTTACATATAAGCGGGACCAGCGCACAGAACTGGAGGCATATTGCGCTTCTGTTACCTATTACCGGCGCGATAAAATGTGGAAGGGTTTTTTATCCGATAAGCCTTTTATTGTGCATTCGCGTAATGCTCCGGATCTGCTGCACAATCTCAGGCAGGATACGTATCCGGTTTTATTTGAAGGTTTGCATTGCTGTTTCCATCTTCCGTCTGATTTTTTATGGGCAAGATTAAAGATCGTACGGATGCATAATAATGAAGCCGATTATTATCTGCAACTCGCAAAAAGAGAAAATAAATTATTTACACAACTGTATTTTTACGCCGAATACAGGAGACTCATACGCTATGAACAGGTTCTGACATTTGCGGATAAAATTTATTGTATTTCGAAGTCAGAATCAGAACAGTATCATCGCCGTTTCGCAACTACTGAATTTCTTGCTCCCTTCCATGGAAATGATACCATCACTTCAAAACCCGGAAAAGGAGAATATATTTTATACCACGGTAATCTAAGTGTGAATGAAAACCATGCAGCCGCACAATGGCTCATCGAAAATGTTTTTCCGCATATTCAATTCCCTTGTGTGATAGCCGGTAATGCACCCGACAGGCAATTAATTGAAATGGCCGGTAAATATCCGCATATCCGGTTTGAAGCGGATCCGGATAAACAAAAAATGGACGATTTCATCCGGCATGCACAGTTAAATGTTTTACCCGCATTTCAGTCAACGGGCATAAAACTGAAACTGATCAACGCATTATTTAACGGCAGGTTCTGTGTCGCAAACACGGCGATGGCCTGTGGAACGGGAATGGAAAAATATTGCACAGTTGCTGATACTGCCGGAGATATGGTAATAGCAATAAATTCTCTGCTGGGAAAAGCATTTACAGAACAGGATATTCAATCAAGAAAAGTATTGATTGACGAGTTTTCTGACAAGCGAGAAGCGCGTAAAATAATCAGCTTATTGCAATCCCGGATTCTTCAATAACCTTTCCGTTGACGGTGCGCAAAATGCGAGACGGAAATTTTTCCAGAATATTATAATTATGCGTAGCCATTAAAATGGTGGTATTGTATTCCTTATTCAGAAAGCGCAATAAATGCATGATATCGTCAGATGTTTCAGGATCAAGATTACCGGTCGGCTCATCGGCAATGATCGCAACCGGATCATTAATAATTGCACGTGCGATCACAACTCTTTGCTGTTCTCCACCCGATAATTCATGCGGCATTTTAAATCCTTTCGATTGTAATCCCACACGTTTGAGCGCCTCATCACTCTTTAATTTGATCAGTGCCTTATCGCTTGTGCCCGTTGCACGCAAAACAAATTCGAGATTATCATCTACCGAGC
>CAYTFT010000141.1:0-6844 GCA_964437155.1 uncultured Chitinophagales bacterium
AGAGCAAAAGTCGTGTCAGCTCTCCTTAAACCTCACCGAGCCGGCATCGGGTGCCGGTTGTCGAAAAGCCGGTCATTTTAATTAGAATCCGAAAATAATTTGAGATGCCTGTTCGGCGGTTCGAAAAGAGAAGGGCAATAAAATGAAGAAAACGATCCGATCCAGAGTGGTTTGTGCGTTGCAATTTGCGCCGAAACGCTATAAATCGCTGAAAATCGCTGAAGATCGCTGAAGATCGCATGGGAAAGGTTTTATGCGAAACTATGGCGTTCATTTGTGTAAAACAATGACTTACATGCGAATTTAAATTCAGATATAGGATGTTTTCCGGCGGATTGTTTTTATCATTCACATGAAGGTGATCAATGTTTAATATTGTCACTATTTTAATTGTCATTCCATATCCTTTGGTGTCACCACCAATCAGCCATGCTATTTCACAATGCGATTTTAAAGAGGAAAATAAAATTTGTCCGCCATCCTCGTGTAAATTGTGGAGCAAAAATAATTTTCAGATTGAATGACATAAGTTAAATTTGGCTGGTAAAAAAACACCAACTAAGGCTAAATAAGATAACGGAGGATTGGCGGGGACTCTAACCCAAGAAGCTGTGAAACTTGCCCTCTGTTTTACTCCATCATTTGCACACTCCGCTTCACAAACTCTGTCAGGTCAGTGCCTTTCAGCATACCCTGAGAAAGCAGTGCGAGGTCGTGGAGCTGTTTTACCGAGGACCCTTTTTCCGCATCATCCAGTTTCAGAATTTTATTAATGAGCGGATGATTGGTGTTCACCACAAGATTATACTGATCGGGCATCTGCATCGCAAAATCCATCCCGTTCATATAACTCATTTCTTTCATGCGACGCATGAATTCAGGTTTGGTGATCGTGACGGGCGCGTCATCCGGTGAGAGCGATGTAAGCACAACTGTGCCGGCATTCTGGTCGATCACGGCATCAAATAATTCCTTTACCACGGACTGCTCTGCTTCACTTAAAACGGATTCAGTTTTTTCATCCTTGTCGATGAGTTTGTCAATGGTATCGGCATCGACACGTTTAAACTGCACGCCGGCCATTTTCTGTTCCATCATGCTGATGAAATGATTATCGATCACCGTATCAATCTCAAGTACGTCGTATCCTTTGTTTTTTGCCGCATCAACATACACATGGTGATCGGAAATATTATTTGTGTACAATGCAATCAGATGTTTATCCTTGTCCTCCTGATTTACTTTAATCAGTTCTTTGTATTCATCGAAAGTAAAATATTTCTTTTCGGTGTTTTGCAAAAGGCAGAATTTCTCTGCACGCTCGGCGAATTTCTCATCACTCAGCATGCCGTATTTTATGATGACAGAGATATTCTCCCATTTGCTTTCAAAATCAGCGCGGTCCTTTTTGAAAAGATCTTCCAGTTTTTCTGCTACTTTTTTGGTGATATAATTATTGATCTTTTTTACGTTCTGATCACTCTGGAGATAACTTCTTGAAACATTGAGCGGAATATCCGGTGAATCAATGACGCCGTGCAAAAGGGTGAGCCATTCGGGCACGATCTCCTTCACCTCATCCGTAACAAAAACCTGGTTGCTGTATAACTGAATTTTATTTTTCTGGATCTCGTAGCTCTTCTTAATTTTCGGAAAATATAAAATCCCGGTAAGGTTGAACGGATAATCAACATTCAGGTGAATCCAGAACATCGGCGGTTCAGTGAATGGATAGAGTTCGTTATAAAAATTCTTATAATCGGCATCGCTCAGGTCGGCCGGTTTTTTTGTCCATGCCGGAGCAGGATTATTTATAATATCGGGAACACGGATGGTTTTAGTTGTTTTATTCTCTTCAGTGGAATCATCGCCTTCAACTGTTTCCTCTTTTTCACCGAATTGAATTTCAACAGGGAGAAATTTGCAGTATTTATTGAGGAGTCCGCGTATTTTGCTTTCTTCCAGAAATTCCTTGTTCTCTTCATTGATGAACAGGATCACCTCTGTTCCCCTTCTTTCTTTTTCTGCCGGTTCAATGCTGAATTCGGTGCTGCCGTCGCAGGTCCATTTTACGGGTTCTGCATTTTCCCTTCCGGAGCGCGTAACGATCATTACCTTATCCGCGACCATGAAGGCAGAATAGAATCCGAGTCCGAAATGACCGATGATGGATCTCCCTTCATCCAAACCTTTGTATTTCTCCAGGAATTCACTTGCACTGGAAAAGGCCACCTGATTAATATATTTCTTCACTTCTTCAGCCGTCATCCCGATCCCCTTGTCGGCGATGGTGAGTGTGCCGGCCTCTTTGTCGATTTTCACCTCAATGACGGTGCTGCCAATCTCTCCGGTTACCTCGCCGAGGGAGGATAACTTTTTGAGTTTTTGTGTCGCATCCACCGCATTGGAAACAAGTTCCCGTAAAAAGATCTCGTGGTCACTGTACAGGAATTTTTTAATGATAGGAAAGATGTTCTCGGTCTGGACCGATATGGTGCCTTTTTCAAATGTCATAACTGCAATTTTGTGCAGCGCGATTTTCAAAGCATGTGCCACCGGCTGTTTGCTGACAATTTGTCGCTGAAAGGCTGGTTGTTTCCTAATTTTGGAGCAACATTTGTTTTGTTCGCGTCAAATCATGAATATGTTTTTTCGAACCTTCCTTTTCTTCTGCACGCTCCTGGTGCTGGCTTCCTGTTCCACTTCGGAACAAATTCGTTATAACGGGTATGAAAATTTTAAGGTATCGGATATTGCAACCGAGCCGAAAGTGAATGTGGATGTAAAACTGCATAACCCGAATCCAATCGGCATTACGCTGAAGGATATGTCACTAACAGTTGACGTGGATAACAAGCCGCTGGGGACGGTGGGCCTTTCAGATAAAGTTCGTGTGAAAAGGAAATCGGATTTTGTGCTGCCGGTTGAATTTAATACCACGCTGCCGCAACTGGGCGGAATTCTATCTTCCGGACTTACTTCATTTATTTCAGATAAAGAATTACCCATCGGCATCAGCGGCCGTTTCACGATACAGAAATTTATCATTTTCAGAAAGACCTTCGAATTTAATTACACCGATTCACTCAACGTGAAATCTATAAAATAAATATTTGGAATGAGGTTAACCCGAAATTCCCTTACCGCACCTTCCCGCCTTACCGCCTTCCCGGCATCTTATTAAATATAACAAAAACAAAAATTATCTTACCTCCGGTCCCGCAATTGCATTCCAATATTTCTTCGTGTGACTTACTGTCCTTCGCGCCTTCGTGGCAATTGGTTTACATTTAAAATTATGCTCCCAATAATTCGACCGCTCTGCGGTCGCGTCAATAACGTTATTTATCTTGCTACAATAATTGGACTCCTACGGAGTCCGGTATATAATTATGGATTGCGGTAGCGATAAAATAATAATTTGAATTTATTCAATTTCATCTAATCAAATCCCTTTCCGTGCCTTCCCGCCTTACCGCCTTCCCGGCATCTTATTAAATATAACAAAAACAAAAATTATTTTACCTCCAGTCCCGCAATTGCATTCCAATATTTCTTCGTGATACTTACTGTCCTTCGCGCCTTCGTGGCAATAAAATTCAATAAATAAGCTCACACCTTCTCCAGATATTCAGCCGGCACCGAAACCTTCAGCACCTGATTGATCACCTCCACGCGAACAATAAAATGTTTTGTGTTTTTGATTTCGATGAGTTCCCCTTCACAGTCTTTTAGCGGACCGAAATTTATCCGCACTTTTTCACCCTTCTCAAAATGATCGGGTTCTGATTCAACGGGTAACCCCGTTTCAAGGAATTTTTTAATTGCATCTATCTGTTCATTTCGCACGCTTGCCTGCACACCTTTCACCTGCACAAAGTTCACCACGCCTTCCGTCATTCTGATACCGGTAAATTGCCCCGGATCAGCAAAAACAAAAATATATCCGGCAAACAACGGAACCTGCACGATCTTTTTCCTGTCACTCCATTGCTTCATAGTTTTAATAAGCGGTAGAAAGGTTACGATCTTTTTTTTCTCCAGCCGTTCCAGCACTTTTTTTTCGGAGCGCGACTTTACATACAACACATACCATTTCTGTTGCCCGTCAATTTTATTTTTTGCAGAGGAAGCAGGTACAACCGGCATAGTGGTTTTCTATTTATGTAAAAGGGATGAAGGCCGCAGTGCGTAGATCCTTTCGATGACATCAACTACCAGCATGCCTTCTTCAGCCGTTGTGGCAATTTCGGCACCCTGTTGTAATACCTCGATCACATTGCGGATGATATACTGATGATTGGCTGCAGAACCCGTGTAGGGCCCGTACTGATTCGGTGCATTGGTGGGAGGAAGTTCGGGCATGGAATAATGCTTTATATCACAATATTCCACCGTGTTCATGTATTGCCCGCCGATGAGCACGGTTCCGTTTTCAGCGATAATGCGTAGACTGCTTTCGAAATTTTTGTCATACACGGAAGTGGAATAATGAATGCTACCCATGCCGCCCTGCCTGAATCTGAAAATAATATTACCGGCATCTTCGAAATCCGTAAGTTTTGTATGATTATAATCTGCGAACTGTGCCTGAATATTTTCAATATCACCGAACAGCCAAATCATCGTATCGATAAAATGCGAGAACTGCGTGAATAATGTTCCTCCGTCCAATGCAGCTTTTCCATGCCAGGTGGTGCCTGTATAATATCGTTCATCGCGATTCCAGAAACAATTCACCTGCACCATAAAAATGCGACCCAGGATATTTTCTGCGATGATCTTTTGTATCCATTGGGCCGGCGGCGAAAAGCGGTTTTGCATCACGCAAAATATTTTTTTACCATTCTTTTTTCCCGCTGCAATAATATTTTCACAATCGCTTTTTGAAAGCGCCATCGGTTTTTCGATCACTACATGTTTACCATGCTCAAGTGCAAGGATCGCATGCGTGGCATGCAAACCGTTTGGTGTGCAGATATTGATAACATCTGCGTCAGCATGTTTTAATAATGCATCTGCCGATGAATAAAAATGTGCAGAAAATTTTTCTAAACCGAGATCATCTGCAGGAAGAATATCGGCCATTGCCGTTAATTCAGCAGAAGGATCCTGCATGATCATCTCTGCATGGCGTTTGCCGATATGTCCGCATCCTAACACTGCAAATTTCACGTTCGCCATCAGATCCTTGTTACTGTGTTATTTTCCAGTTTATATTTTTCTCCGCTGCCTGCACAAACAGCGATGCCGTCCTTGTTAAACAGTAGTTTTTCTCCATGGGCACTCATCCAACCCGCCTGCCGCGCGGGGTTTCCCGTCATGAGTGCATAATCGGGCACATCCCTGGTCACCACCGCCCCGGCTCCGATAAATGCATAAATGCCGATCGTAATTCCGCAAATGATCGTTGCATTCGCACCGATGGTCACCCCTTTCTTCACGAGCGTTTTTTTGTATTCTTCTTTTCTGCTGACCGCACTCCGCGGGTTGATCACATTCGTGAATACCATCGAAGGGCCGAGAAAAACATCGTCCTCACAAATTACCCCGTCATATATGGAGACATTATTCTGCACCTTCACATTTTTACCGAGCACGACAGTTCCTGCAATAAAAACATTCTGTCCGACCGAACAATTTTCATCGAGCCGGCATCCGGGCATCAGGTGTGAAAAATGCCAGATCCTGCATCCGTTGCTCAGATGTGCGCCGTTATCTACAACGGCTGTTTCGTGAATGAAATAATTGCCTTTGGACATGGTGTTACAGGCAAAGATAAGGGATTGAACAGAAGCAGTATCTTCGCAGCAGCAATGAAAAAAATTACCGGATCTGCATACTTGCTCCTGCTCTTTGCGGCACTGATCGCAGGTTCCTGTAACCGCAGTTTCGACGGCGAAATAAACGCCGGCCTTGCACCCGAAACGTTCATGGTTGTTGATACTATCATCCGTTTTGGCGACGACCGCCTCGAGAGTGAAGTAAAGCTGCAATGGTGGGGAGATGATGCCGACGGGTTTGTTACAGGTTTCGAATTTACATTCGACCCGGTTATCACCGAAGCAACGGTTTGGTCGTATACCGAGCGGCAGGACTCCACATTTATTCTTGCACCGCCGGCAGGAGAAGATTCATCCGATTATTTTTTTTATATCCGTGCGATTGATAATAATAATGAAAAGGACCCGACGCCGGCGCGACTCGTAATTCCGGTGAAAAATTCACCGCCAACAGTTGTGATCATTCCGGGATTGAATAATCCTGTGCGCACATTTCCTGTTTTAAAATTTTTCTGGGAAGGAAATGATCCAGATGGTGAAGAAAATCTGAAAGAATTTGAATTGTATTTTAATGATACAACTGCAATACCCTATATACTGGATAAATCGGTTTCTTCCGCCATTTTTGAAGCACAGGATCCCATGGCTGCATCCGTAACCTGCAATGTATATCCGAATGCGGCAACAGTGCCGAATGGAATTTCCATGGAGGGAATGGTTACCAATGCATGGAATACATTATATATCAGAGCCGTAGATCAGAGCAATGCAAAAAGTGCATTTGTGGTTTCGGATTCTGTCTATGTGAAAAAAGTGAACAGCACAATTTTATTGGTTGACGGATATGCAACAACAACGAATGAATCATTTTATATAAATCATCTTGCAGCAAACGGATTTTCTACGCTGGATACAATGCAGGTATTTGAAACAGTTGCAGGTGCCTATACACAACAGGCAGCCGATAATATTACGCAGGGAAAAATATTCAACCTGTTCGATGCTATCATCTGGTTCAGCAATGATGCGAATAATTCATTTTCGCTTGCACAAAAAACTAC
>CAYTFT010000142.1:0-6843 GCA_964437155.1 uncultured Chitinophagales bacterium
CGCAGAGGTTTCTGGCGAAACTTGTAATAAAGGGAATTCATTTTTAAAACGAAACCTTAAACCTTAAACTTTAAACCTTAAACCTTTTCAGTTTCACGCAGAGGATAAAATAATGTAGGGGGAGGAGCAGAGGGCGCAGAGGTTTCTGGCGAAACTTGTAATAAACGAAATTCATTTTCAAAACGAAACATTAAACCTTAAACCTTAAACTTCAAACCTCCCTCACCACATTCCGGACGGAGGCATTTACATAAAATTGTGCATCCCGAAACTTAAACAATTCATCGAATGACACTTGATTCAAAAATACCCGCAGGCGCGTTAGCCGACAAATGGACGGATTATAAATCCCATGTGAAACTGGTGAATCCTGCCAATAAGAGAAAACTGGAGATTCTGGTCATAGGGACCGGGCTTGCCGGAGCTTCTGCTGCTGCATCTCTTGCGGAACTCGGATATAAAGTGAAGGCATTTTGTTTTCAGGATAGTCCGCGCCGCGCGCACAGCATTGCTGCACAAGGCGGTATCAATGCTGCAAAAAATTACAAGAATGACGGCGACTCGGTCTATCGTTTATTTTATGACACTATCAAGGGAGGCGATTTTCGTGCGCGTGAATCGAATGTACACAGGCTTGCTGAGGTAAGTGTGAATATTATTGACCAGTGTGTTGCGCAGGGCGTTCCTTTTGCGCGTGAATACGGCGGACTCCTCGATAACCGGTCATTCGGCGGTGCGCAGGTTTCGCGCACATTTTATGCGCGTGGTCAAACCGGTCAGCAATTATTGATCGGCGCCTACCAGGCACTTGAACGCCAGATCGGTTTGGGAAATGTAGAAATGTTTTCCCGCCATGAAATGCTGGATGTGGTGGTGATCGATGGAAAGGCAAGAGGCATTATTGCGCGGGATCTGGTGAGCGGTGAGCTCGAAAGACATTTTGGTCACGCCGTTCTGCTTTGCACCGGCGGCTATGGAAACGTATTTTTCCTTTCCACCAATGCGATGGGCAGTAATGTTACAGCTGCCTGGAAAGCATATAAACGAGGTGCATTTTTCGGAAATCCCTGCTACACACAAATACACCCAACCTGTATTCCGGTTTCCGGAGAACACCAGAGCAAACTCACCCTGATGAGCGAAAGTTTGCGTAACGACGGCCGTGTATGGGTGCCGAAAACACAGGAAGATGCGAAGGCGATTCGTGAGAAACGCAAAAAACCGGGCGATATCGCCGAGAATGACCGCGATTATTATCTGGAAAGAAAATATCCTTCCTATGGAAATCTTGCACCGCGTGATATTTCTTCACGGGCGGCAAAAGAAGCCTGCGACGATGGTCGCGGTGTTGGTGAAAGCGGCCTTGCTGTATATCTCGATTTTGCAGATGCGATCAAACGTTTAGGGAAAGAAACGATCGAAGAGCGATACGGAAACCTCTTCGAAATGTATGCACATATCACTAATGAAGATCCATACACAGTGCCGATGCGCATTTATCCCGCCGTACATTATACAATGGGCGGATTATGGGTTGATTATGAATTGATGACCAGTGTTCCGGGATTATATGCATTGGGTGAAGCGAATTTCAGTGATCATGGCGCAAACCGTCTTGGAGCAAGTGCACTGATGCAGGGACTGGCGGATGGATATTTTGTAATTCCGTATACCATCGGTGCCTATTTATCGGGCGAAATTTTTACAAAGGCGATACCGACAGATCATCCGGCATTTATGGAAGCGGAAAATAATGTGAAAGGTACCATTGAAAAATTACTCACCATTCAGGGAAATAAATCCGTTGATCAGTTCCATAAAGAACTCGGCAAGATCATGTGGGATTATTGCGGAATGGCGAGAACAGCAGAGGGTTTGACGAAAGCGCGCACTATGGTAAGGGAATTACGGGAAGAATTCTGGAAAAATGTTCGCGTTACCGGGAAAGCAAATGAATTAAATCAGGATCTTGAAAAAGCATGGCGCGTTGCAGATTTTTTTGAACTGGGCGAATTGATGATCATCGATGCATTGCACCGAAACGAATCCTGCGGCGGCCATTTCCGAGTGGAATATCAGGATCAGGGCGAAGCAAAACGCGATGATGAAAATTACACCTACGTGGCGGCATGGGAATTTACGGGATTAAATAATGATCCGAAATTGTATAAGGAAGAATTGAAATTTGAAGAGGTGAAACTGGCGGTGAGGAGTTATAAATAAATGAGAAAAGTTAAAAGTTTAAGGTTTAAGGTTGGGGATTTCGTTACCGGGTAGAATCATGCAGGGATAAATCTGATTATAGACGTATATTTTTTTGAAATTAATATTATTGTTTACCCTTAAAACAGTATAATGTCAACAATTAAATCCTTCGAGGAGATAGGTGCGTGGCAGGATGCACGTAAACTATGTTCTTTAATTTATGGTTATTGTCAACGCAATTCATTCAGCAAGGATTATAAGTTAAAGGAACAAATTAATGGATCCTCAGGATCAATTATGGATAATATTGCGGAAGGATTCGAGAGAGGTGGAAATAAGGAGTTCATAAATTTTCTAAGGTATGCGAAAGTGTCATGTGGTGAAACGAGATCACAACTTTGCCGCTCAGTTGACCGGCAGCATATATCTATCGCAGAATTTGAAGAGGCAATTATGTTAACGAAGGTTATAAGTTCAAAAATTCAACGGTTTATTCAATATTTAATGAAGTCTGATCTCCCGGGCCCAAATTATAAAGTTGTATCGAAATGAATTAAAAATTTTACCCTGTTTTAACCATAATTACACCTAAACCTTAATCTTTAAACCTTAAACCTTAAACCTTAAACTTTAAACTTTAAACCTTAAACCTTAAACCTTAAACCCCACCAAACCGACTATTAAATTTTTTTAATAAAACAACCGAATATGGATTTAAAATTAAAAATCTGGAGACAGGCGAATAAAGACGCAAAGGGCGGGCTTGTTGATTATTCGATCCGCGATATTAGTCCGGACACATCTTTTTTAGAGATGATTGATATCCTCAATGAGCAGCTTATCGCCAAGGGTGAATTGCCTGTTGCATTTGATCACGACTGTCGTGAAGGAATTTGCGGCATGTGCAGTATGTATGTCAACGGGCGTGCACACGGACCTCAAAAATTATCTACCACCTGTCAGTTATACATGCGGAATTTTCACGACGGGGAAACAATTACGATCGAACCCTTCAGAGCGAAAGGATTTCCGGTTATTAAAGATCTGATCGTTGATCGTTCGGCATTCGACAGGATCATTGCTGCCGGCGGATATATTTCTGCAAGCACGGGACAGGCGCAGGACGCGAATGCAATTCCGATCGATAAATTTAAAGCAGATGCTGCGATGGATGCTGCTGCCTGTATTGGTTGCGGCGCATGTGTTGCTGCCTGCAAAAATGCTTCGGCGATGTTATTTGTTTCAGCGAAGGTTTCGCATCTTGCTTTATTACCACAGGGACATCCTGAAAGGAAAAAGCGGGCACTGGCGATGGTGGCACAAATGGATGCAGAAGGATTCGGTTCATGCACAAACACCTACGCGTGCGAAGCGGAATGTCCGAAAGGTATTTCGGTTGCGAACATCGCAAGACTTAACCGGGAATTTTTAAATGCTTCGTTATGCAGTGAAGAGATGCCGGAGCATAAATAGAACTGACTGAATAAATGAAAGCCTTACAACAATTCGTTGTAAGGCTTTTTTTGTTAATCTGAAATATGAATTTATCGTGTGATCACCAATGATGCAAATGCTCCGGGTAAATTGCCGGTGTTGATCAGTCTTACCAGATAAATACCTTCCGGAAATGTTTTGATAGAAATATTCAATTCATCGCTGCCGGCCTGCACAGCCCGGGCTACTATCATTTTACCGCTCATATCGAAAATGCCTATGGTTGCCGGACCGGTAATTCCGGACAATCTGATCCTGCATTCGTCAGATGCCGGATTAGGCGAAAGGTTCAACATGCCGTTAATGTTCTCTTCTTCGATAGTGCCGGTTATTGTACTCAGTGTATTTATTGTTTTGTTTGTCATGACGGGATCGTTAAGATCAAAATAAATGGCAGCTGTATTTGTGATCTCTGTGCCAATGGGTGTTCCCGGATTTATTTTAATTCTGAAAACAATATATCCGTTGCTGCCCGTCATATCAGTTCCGCTGTCAGGCAGGTAAATATTATCGAAATGCCATTTAATGATATTGGGCGTAACAGGTTCGATCCAATAACTATGGCTCGCACCGAGCATTTGAAATGTTGTAAAGTTGAGATCATTGTCAAGTGTGTCGGCCACAACAATGTTCAATGCCGTATAAGTTCCGGTGTTCTGAAATTCGATCTCATATTGCAGCCATTCTGTTTCCACGGCAATATTTCCCTCCGGTCCGGTTCCTGCCGGAATTACCTCTTTGTGATTCGGATCTAAACTTTCATACACTTCGTTAAATACGATATCGGTATTATTCGAAAGATCAATGTCATCAGGTACATCACCCAATGATCCTGCAAACGATACAATCATTCCGGGTATATAATCAATAGAGTCACAAAAGAAATTTACTGTTATTGTTTGTGTTTCAAAAGGATCAATATCTGTAAGTTCCCAGGTAAGCGTCGTGTCAGAAAAACTCACAAAATCAGGTTCAGTGCCCATCATAATATTAATGGAAGGGAAATGCAGGGTAACAGAAACCGATGTGATGGTTTGATTTCCAAAATTATTGACGATAAGATCGGTTTGGTTATTCCATCCTTTTGCCATTTCACTCGTATGCACAGTAAGGTCAAGATCGGTGACCGGTGTAGTGTATGATAACCTGTAATCGTATGGTGTTAATGTATCGCCTGATGTGCCCGGGTTCAGGTCATATGCATAACCAACCGGATCGCAAAGATCCCAGTATTCGGGAAGGATACATTGGTTTGTGTAACTGCCTTCGAGAAATACGTTCATATTATAATTCCCCTCATCATTGGTCATGCCGTAAAATGTTGTTGGTGATGATTTTACCAGACGATCTTTAAATTGCAGTTCGCCCGCATCATACAAAGCGTTGTCATTTTCATCATAATAAATTTTCCCGGCAACATGCAAATTCAACATCGCTGCAGATGTATCCGTGAACAAAACAAATCCCTGTATGCCATCGATTCCGGATGTGCAACCAGCGAATGCCAGAAGATTGTCCTGCAACTGCAGGCCTTGATAAAGGGTGTAATCAATGAGAGCGGGGTCAGATTCCAAAATGCCGGGACTCGTATAAATTACTTCACCGTCTGCGGAATATTTATTACAATAATAACCGGAAATTCCGGAAGCTAAATCCCAAAATTTAATTGCCCATATCAGATTGCCGCTCGATAGGCGGAGGAGTGGGGCGAGAGAATCAAAACAATATGTATATGCTCCCGGTTCTATTGTTGCCCACTGCTCAGTATGTTCGAGGTTGTTTTTTCGCAGATCGAGAATATCATCCGCGAAATCTATATTTCCGTAAAGGTATCCATCCTCCATTTTTAATGCAGTGCTGCTGGATCCGGCAGGCATGATTGAATCAAGAACGATATTTCCCAGTAAATCATAAATAGTTAGATTTTCTGTCCAATTGTCGAATGTAAAACTGATGGTTGACCTGAGAAATGTGGTATTAATTCCATCGAACCACATCACTCTGCCATCGTCTGTATATTTGGTTCGTGGCTCATCGAATGACCAGAGTATATCACCGCTCTCACTTATTTTAAAATATTTAAAGATGGGCGTCATACCAATATAATCTTCAGCCAACACGATAAAACCATCCGGAGCAGGGCAGGCCTTTACAATTACAAAATCGGCAAAGGATTCGAGTAAGGAAGTCGTTCCCGAAGCAGTGATTGCATAGAGGTTTGATTGATGAAAGTATCTGAATGATCCGTCAGCCAATTCAAAGATCTCATTATAGCCGCTGAATGGGCCCGGCAATAATGCTGTTGACCAGATTATATCCCCTTCGGGATTTAATTTATATACGTTTTGAGAAAAAAAGACAACAAGATTTTCATCCGAAGTTTTGATCATACCGGCAGGATAGGAGTCATCCTCAAAATATACAATTGACTGTGCGGTAGCAGAAAGATGATACCATGCAGCGGCAATAAGGAGATAAATTATTTTTTTCATGATCATGGATTTATCTGAATTAATTTTATTGAAAAGGTTTAACGCATTTTTTTATCATTCGTCGGGATTTTAATGCCCGCTGATCACTACCCTGTAAACAGCCGAATAGGTGCGATTGGTCAGCCGGATCATAAGGAGTGCATGCGGGATGATACTGGCATTGTTCAGCCGGAATCCATTCGCCTGAACATTACCCTCCTCCAGTAGCCTTCCGTTTATATCAAAGCATTCATACCGCTCAAAGGGTTGCACACTGTTTAAAATGAATAATTGATCTCCTGTAAGCGGATTGGGAAATAAAGAAGAATGATCCGGTTCCCAATTGCTAATGTCTGACATTACCGGAACTTCAAATGATGATCCTGAGATTTCAATTTGCGAGAGATCATTTAACACGCCCGTGGCTCCTTCTATATTAAAAATCAAAGTGCTGTCGCCTGCATCCACGAGTATTCCTGCTATATTATCTTCCACAATAAATCCGAGCCGTCCTATCTCACCTTGTCCTGAATGATGCAGATGCAAAGTATTTACCACCCCGGCATCAATTGCATGTGCCAGCGGGAAATTATAATCGAGTTGCAATAATTCAGTGGTATTGCCCAGCCATGAATCATTAAAGTATATTTTAACGGAAGTGGAATCAATCACA
>CAYTFT010000143.1:0-6832 GCA_964437155.1 uncultured Chitinophagales bacterium
AATTTAAATCAGCAATTTATAGTCTGATTTCGGTATGTGCTACTCCTCAGAAAAACGTTGTTTTATGGTTATTGCATTCTATTTGACATTTTCTATCATCATTTTAATGGTCATACTTGACCCTCAAACATTCTATATTTGCCTTAAAAGATTTAAATGATCCGCTATCTGCAACATAAGGAAATTGATTTGCATAAATGGGATATGTGTATTGACTTTGCCCTAAATGCATTGCCCTATGCATATAGCTGGTATCTCGATATTGCAGCGGAAAAGAAATGGGATGCAATGGTGCTGGATGATTATCTTGCCGTATTTCCGCTGCCCTTTAAAAACAGAGTTCTGTTCAGGCAGGTATATCAGCCATTTTTCGTTCAGCAACTCGGTTTATTCTATCGTTCGGAAAAGTCGGAAAGGCGGTTGTCTGAATTTGCTGATGCACTTCCCGCATATTTCAGAAAAGTGCGGCTGCAGTTAAATACTGCTAATCATTTAACCGGATCCGGTTTTAAGATAGCAGCAAAGCTGACACATCATATCAGTCTCTCGGATGGATATGCTGCTATCAGAAATAATTTTAATTCCAACCTTGTCCGAAATCTTAAGAAAGCAAATGCACAGGCATTTACCATTACCGAAAATATTTCACCGGCCCGCCTGATACAGTTCAGGGAGGAATTTCTCGGAAAGGAATTAAAAGGAAAGCAGAACTCGGCGGATGCAGCGCGTTTAAAACGGATCATGCAAACGGCAATCCGGCTCGATAAGGGATTTATTGCAGGCGTTGAGGACAGTGATGGTGAATTACTGGCCGCCGTATTTTTTCTGAAAAGTAATAAACATCTTATCTATCTTACTGCTGTATCTGCTGAAAAGGGAAAGGAGAAGCATGCCATGGCTTTTTTAATTGATCAGATTTTACAGCGATTTGCGGGAGCAGGATTTATTTTTGATTTCGAAGGCTCCATGATACCCGGCGTCGCGCGGTTCTATAAAAGCTTCGGCGCGGCGGAAGTTAAATTTCAGGTAATCGAAAAATGACGGATGTGGGGGATGGGGGGAAGGCTTTGTAATTCGAGAATGCCTGCCCGAACACGCAGTGGGCGGGGTGAATCCTTGCCCGAACACGAAGTGGGCGGGGGGAATCGAGAATCGTGATTAGATTTTCTTTAGGTTTTAAATTATCTATATTGAATGCCTGCCCGGCAGAAGGACGGGCCTGCCCGAACACGAAGTGGGCGGGGTGAGTCGGGAATCGACAATCGGGAGTCGAGAATCGAGACGTTGGATTTTCGGAAAGGATAATACCCGGCTGTTTCACCGGCACACCATCACACCGTCATCCGCCGCGGCGGACACACCATCACACCATCACATCATCATCCGCCGCGTCGGACACATTTTCACATTTTCACATTTTCACATCTTCACATTTTCACATTAGCACATCAGCACATCAGCACATTATCAAATTTCCGCATGCGCTATCGCCGCAATGCTCACCCTTGCTCCCTCGATATTCGTGATCTGCACGGCACACGATTCCAGTGTTGAACCTGTAGTTATTACATCATCCACGATAAGAATATGTTTATTTTTTATTTTGTCGGGATGCGGAATTTCAAAGATATCCCGCACATTATCCCATCGCTGCAGCCGTGATTTTTTTGTCTGCGTTTCGCTGAATTTTTTGCGTGCAATTAAATTTCCGTCGAAAGGAATTTGCAGAATCTCACTCAATCCGGCACCGATCACGCTACTTTGATTATAGCCTCGCTTCCGCTCTTTATCCTTATGCAGAGGAACAGAGGTAATAACATCCGCATCGGTAAATAAATGATATTGTTTTGCCTGAAATCCCAGCAGATTACCCAGACGAATACCCACATCCTGGCGGCCCTTATATTTCAATGCATGCATCAGATTCTGAATACGCGATGATTTATGAAAATGATATAAGGCCATCGCATACTCCACCGGAACCTTTCCCCAGAATTTTTTCGCAACCGGATTATCGGCATACAATACATGATCTGTTTTAGGAAGCTCGATCTGACAACGGATACAAATTACTTTTTCGTGCCGGTTCAGCGGCGCAAGACAGGCAAGACAGAGATCGGGATAAATAATATCCGCGATATCGCGTAAAAGGGTAAACATGTTGTTAAGGGTTAAACAGAACGAAGATAGAATTAATTGGCAAATTAGCTAATTTGCTAATTTGAATTCGCAGTGGAATTAGCTAATGATACGGCTTTTGTTGCATATTCACCGGGAGAATATCGCGTTGAAGTTACATCACCTGCCTATTGCATTAAAATGTCGGAAGCGATCACGGTGATCGATACATGTCTTATTGAATTCAGATCACCCGTTCCTTATGGTATTTATCAGAATCCAACCACCGGTGAATTTATCATCGAATGTATTGACCCTGGTTCCTGTAATAAGACCTACAGCATTGCAATTTTTGATATGCGCGGAAATCTGATGCAGCAAATGGCACATCAGCACGCCGATGCGCCAAAACGTTTCGGATGCATGCTGGAACAGGGCTTATATATCATGAAAATTAAGGAAGACGACGGACCCGCATATCAGTTGCCGCTCATAATTGCTTATTGATATTATCCGTCTAAACAAATAATTTCTGGTATATCTCTTCCATTTTACCCGCCGCACGGATCTCGATATTATATTTTTTAATATTAAGAGATTTTACATTGTGCTTGGAGATATAGATGATTTCAAATCCCAGTTTTTCCGCTTCGGTAATGCGTTGTTCAACACGGCTTACACCGCGCAATTCTCCGCTTAATCCGATCTCGGCCGAAAAACAAATATTCGTAGGTAAAAAAACATCTTCAAACGACGACAATAATGCGCAGGCAATACCCAGATCGATCGCAGGATCTTCCACGCGCAATCCTCCTGCAATATTCAGGAATACATCTTTATTACCGAAGGCAAATCCTCCGCGCTTTTCGAGCACTGCAAGTAACATGCTCATCCGGCGCAGATCAAATCCGGTGGCTGTCCTTTGCGGATTGCCATATACCGCCGGACTCACCAGCGCCTGCACCTCGATCAGCATCGGCCGCATGCCTTCCATCGTTGCCGCTATCGCAACGCCGCTGAGCGGTTCGTCTTTTTCTGTAATTAATAATTCACTCGGATTATTTACCTGCCGCAATCCGTCACCCTCCATTTTATAAATACCGATCTCACTTGTTGATCCGAAACGATTTTTGATCGTACGTAAAATGCGATGCGTATAATTGCGGTCTCCTTCAAATTGTAAAACACTGTCTACCATATGTTCCAGAATTTTCGGACCGGCGATATATCCTTCCTTATTAATATGTCCGATAATAAATACCGGAACATTCGATTCTTTCGCGTAGCGCATTAACTGCCCGGCACATTCTTTTATCTGCGCAATACTGCCGGCGGTTGCATCAATAAAATCGGATACCAGTGTCTGAATGGAATCTACGATCACCAATTCAGGCCGCAGGCTTTTAATTTGCGTAAATAATTTTCCGATGGAAATTTCTGTGGAAATATATAATTCAGGATTTTTTCCGGAAAGTCTTTCCGCCCGCATTTTTATCTGCTGCTCACTTTCTTCGCCGCTCACATACAACACCTTCAGCTGATTTAATTCCAATGCGAGTTGCAGCAGCAAAGTTGATTTTCCGATGCCGGGTTCACCCCCCACCAGTACGAGGCTGCCGGGAACAATGCCACCACCTAATGTGCGGTTTAACTCAAGATCTTTTGTCGCAATGCGCCGGACATCCCCTGCAGAAATTTCTTCGAGTAAAACAGGTTTATTGCCGCGCCGTTCGTTTTTTTCTTCCTTCCAAACCTCCTTTGGCTCGCCGCGTTCAATCACCTCCTCCACGAATGTGTTCCATTCATTGCAATTGGGACATTTTCCCTGCCATTTCGTTGATTCGAATCCGCAATTCCGGCAAAAAAATGCGGTCTTTGATTTTGCAGCCATCCGTTTTTTCGTTTTTAAAGGATAATTTTAAAAGTATCTTTGTCGTGGTAGCAAAGGGTATTTTTTACTATTGCTGACAAATGCAAATTAAACCAATTTTTTGTGGATCGCACCGAACAATTCAAACAGGCAATTACTGACGGATATAATTTCCAGGGTAATTCCATTATTCTGGGAACCGCCATTCTCGACCATCAGCCCATTCCGCAACTGCATGTAAAAGTGCCGTTGCGTATGATGAACCGGCACGGACTTGTAGCCGGCGCAACCGGAACCGGGAAAACAAAAACATTGCAGGGGATTATTGAGCAACTCAGCGATTATGGTGTTGGCGTGCTCATCATGGATATTAAGGGAGATGTGAGCGGCGTTGCAATGCAGGGGACTCCCGGACCGAAGATCGATGAACGCATGCAGAAGATCGGAAAGGAATGGAAAGCAAAAGGATATCCCGTAGAACTGATGAGCATCAGCAATGAAAAAGGGGTGAAGATGCGTGCGACCGTTTCTGAATTCGGACCTGTGCTTTTTTCGAAAATTCTGGAGTTAAATGATATTCAGGAAGGGGTTGTTTCGCTGGTATTTAAATATTGCGACGACAATAAAATCCCGCTCCTCGATCTGAAAGATTTTCGCAAAACATTGAATTATCTTACCGGTGAAGGAAAAGATGCAATTGAAAAAGAATATGGCACGATCAGTACTGCAAGTGCAGGTACCATTCTGCGGAAGGTGATCGAAATTGAAGAACAGGGCGCCGATCTTTTTTTTGGTGAAAAAAGTTTTGACGCAGAAGACCTCTGTCGCATCAATGACCGCGGCCAGGGATTCATAAATATTTTAAGACTGACAGATATTCAGAGCCGGCCGAAATTATTTTCCACTTTTATGTTATGCCTTCTTGCAGAAGTATATAATACTTTTCCCGAGATCGGCGACAAAGATGATCCCAAACTTGTGATCATAATTGATGAGGCACATCTTATTTTTAATGAGGCGAGTAAAAGCCTCCTCGATCAGATTCAGACGATCGTCAAACTCATCCGCTCAAAAGGAGTCGGGATTTTTTTCTGCACCCAATTGCCAACCGATATTCCTGCGGAAGTGCTTTCGCAACTCGGACTAAAAGTACAACATGCGTTGCGTGCATTTACCGCAAATGACCGCAAGGCGATCAAACTCACTTCCGAAAATTATCCGCTTACTGATTTTTATACAACGGATGAACTGCTCACGAATCTTGGCATCGGCGAAGCGATCATTACAGCATTAAATGAAAAAGGCGCACCGGCGCCGCTGGCGCATACATTACTGGTGGCGCCGCAATCACGCATGGATATTCTTTCGCCGGAGGAAATTCAAAATATAATTGATCATTCTGCCATGATCAAAAAATATAATGAAGCCATCGACCGGGAAAGCGCGTATGAAATTTTAAATAAAAAACTGGAAGAGAGTGAGCAACTCGCCGAAAAAGAAAAGCAATTAAAGGAAGAAGAGAAGCGCATTAAACAGGAGGAGCGGGAGAGAAAAATAACAGAACGGAAAGAAAAGCCGTTAATTGATAAAACAACGCAACATCAGATCACCCGTACCGTTATTAATGTTCTGGAACGCGGCCTGATGGGATTTTTGAAAAAAAGGTGAACGCCGGAATGTTTAACGGGAAAGTTGTTGCATACTGATTCCGGATTGCAGGCTATTAAGTTCTGACTACTTTCCGGTAATTTTGAGCCCTTGATGCATATTACACGTTCAAAATCAAAAACTATGAGATATTACCTGCCGATCTTATTAGGCACAGGCCTTTTCATTGCCTCCTGCGTGCCTTCCCGCCAATACCAGGATGCCCTTGCCGAGCGCGATAAATGCAAACAGGATACGGCAGTGCTGCATAGCCAGGTGCGGGCACTTACCACCGAGAACAAGGAAATGGGCGCCATGATCAAGGAACTGAATGCCCAGATCTCTCTGATGAAAAAGGATTCGATCGACGTGCATACACGCTATGATGCCATGGTGAAGGCCAATGAACAGTTGCGTGCGATCGAGGATCAGTTAAATGATCGTATTAATCAATTGCTCGCATTGTCCTCTTCCGAAAATCAGCAATTGCGTGAAGATCTTCAGAAGAAATCAGATGAGCTGGATAAAAAAGAAAAGGAACTCAATACAAAGGAAAAAAGCATTGATCAGCTCACCGCTGATCTGGAAGCGCGTTCAAAAAGAGTTGCAGAACTCGAAGACATTTTGAATCAGCAGGAAAAAATTGTTTCTGACCTGAAAGCTACGATTGATAAGGCACTCGCCGGTTTCAGCTCAAGCGATCTTACCGTGGAAAGAAAGAACGGAAAAGTATACGTTTCCTTAAGTGAAAAATTATTATTCGCATCAGGCAGTACGGTGGTCGATCCGAAAGGAAAAGATGCGTTGAAAAAACTGGCCGATGCATTAAAATCCAATGCGGATATAACAATCGAGATCGAAGGGCATACAGATAACGTTCCGCTGAAGAGCGCAAATTTCCCTAAGGATAACTGGGACCTCAGCGTATTGCGTGCGACAAGCATTGTGAAAATACTTACCGTTGATAATAATCTGGACCCGAAACGGGTAACAGCGGCCGGGCGCGGAGAATATTTCCCGGTTGCTGAAAATTCCACCACCGAAGGAAAGGCAAAGAACAGAAGGACAGAAATTATTTTGAGTCCGAACCTCGATGCATTATACAATTTGATAAATAAGAAATAAGAGGGCAGGTTTTATTCAATGGCTGTGATCAGGAAACAAAAGGACGAGATGACCTTTATGGAACATCTCGAA